>NZ_JAASRN010000002.1:300000-522536 GCF_011761635.1 Thermonema lapsum | reverse complement strand
AGCCCTTTCAGGTCTTGGAGTGGTACTTCTCTGTGTGTGGGCATTCTGCGGCGATTGATAATGCGGATGTCTATGGGTGTAAATAGTGATGAAAAATGGGCATAGAAAGTTTTAGGGTTGTTTTTGTATATGTTTATGGATATTTGGTAGTAAATAAGGAGCGAATCACCCATTTCTCCTGGTTCCCGCAGGTGCCAAGTGCGTTGAATTTTTTTGATATAAGACACACCGTTTTTTTCACCGGTGAGGCGGAGATAGAGGGTATCTCCGGTTCTTTGTTGATTGTCTCGCAGGCTGAACCGTTGTGCCTGTGCGTGTTGAGCGAAGACACACAGGAGACAAAGCAGTAATAGTTTACTGAATGTTTTCATAGGGCTATTCTGTTTTTGTTTTGGTAAATGACATTAAAAGGAGGCTCAGTGTAGTGTATGTTGTCTTGTAGGTAATTAAGTCTTTCTTCAAGTTCCCCTTTGTCAGGGGAATTGTATATTTCCCGAAAATATAGAATGGTTCTTTTTAGTCCTATCCAGGCAGCGAAGATGTAATCTTCTTGTGTAATGCCTTCCTTTATGCGGTTATAGGCGGCATCAATGGCATAACCAACTTTTCCGATAATGGGGCGATAGCTTTCTGCCATGATGCAATGAGTGATATGGTTGTTGTCATCGCCATCAAGTGTGAAACCCTCATT
The DNA here is from genome assembly GCF_011761635.1 of Thermonema lapsum. Lineage (NCBI taxonomy): Bacteria > Pseudomonadati > Bacteroidota > Cytophagia > Cytophagales > Thermonemataceae > Thermonema > Thermonema lapsum. The sequence continues at coordinate 521,845 of NZ_JAASRN010000002.1, read as the reverse complement.
ACTTGCTTCTTGAGAAACCTGCGAGAGATTGAAACGGTCATAAGCTTGTTTCAAGTAATGCTCTTGTGGTAGAGCCTCCCAGTTGGTTACGGTATTAGCAGCTGCTACCATGTCGGTTTTAAACTTTACATGGATGAGTTCATGAGTAATTACCATTGCCAAGCCGCCGGGCGATAAGGAAAAAGCATCAGGGGTAAGAACTAGACGAAATATCCCTTTGTTAGGTGAGGAGTTATTGTCTCTGGTGTATTTAACATAACCATATACAATACTGTCTCTATTAACAAGGTTGGTGACATCTAAAACAAGCATGAACATGCTTGGGTTGGGGTTATTGATGCTTGCTACCAGCTCCTGAAACTCCGGTATATCCATCATTTGCTGCCATAGTACCTTCAAGCCCGGTTTGCTCAGAAAAGCCTCTGTGGGAGTGAAAGGTCCGAAGTCAATGGGGTTGCCCGGCAGTGGGTTGTCCGGGTTTTTGATAGGCGGAAGCTTCGGATGGGTGTCGCCGGGGTCCATAGGTGGCAGCTCAATGCCATCTTGCCAGCCGGGATTACCACTGCCGGAACCTCCGCCAATGAAGATGCCGCCCCAATTACCGCCATAGTAGCCGCCGGAACCACCACCGGTGCTCCCCCCGGCGCTCCCGCTTGCACCACCGCCACCGTTGTTGTTGCAAGGATCTGAATCAGGAGAAGCTATCTCGACCACTCCTTTTGAGCTTATCCATGTACCGGATTCACTTATTTTACACCAAGTGGTTCCATTACATGTAACTGTAGCAATGCATCCGGGATCATCTGTCGTGATATTTCTCGCTATTTGATATGCCTTTTCTTCGCTAAACTTGCCATGAGGTTTCCCTTCAAGTTTCTGTAATAGGCGGTAGTTCTTGTCATACAAAAATAAGCTGCCACTAAAGGCTCCGGTGTAACTGCTTGCCTCTATGAGCAAACGGTTGCCTTGATTGATTAAAGTTTCTTTGTCGGTTGCCAGCTCTACAATGTGGGTGCTGACGATTTGCTTGTGCCGGTCAAACTCCACACGCAGGCGCCGGCGGAAGGCTGTGAAGTAAAACACACTCAGAGGTCTGTGCAAGGGTACCAGCAGTACAGCATTTCCTGCTTGATTGTAGTAAAGCTCTGCCTGCTGCCATTGAGGATAAAAGTAACTTTCCAATTTTTCCTTTTCCTCTGCCGGCAACAGGGAGTGGTAAAGAGGCACTCCGTCGGGTAGTGGATTGTGCGCCCAAGGGTCCGGTGGCAAGGCTTCTCGCGCCAGCTTTACGTAATAAGCCACTTGGTTTTGCGGCAGCAGTTCAGGCGTCTGCCGGAGACCACAACCATAGAGAAGGAGGATATAAATTACCCCCCCCCCCTATTTTCCATAGATGGTGGAATTTTGTTTTTCTCATGATTTTTTTGTTTGGTACTTTTATATTGCAAATATAATTTTTTGCTTAAAAAAAATCGCAATAGTTTTTTAAATAATATTTAGGTGCCGTATGTGTTTGAATAAGTAGTTTTGCAGGGTAGTAAATAAGAGAATGTAAACAAAATAACATGTAGCGATAATGTTAGATTTTAGGTTTTTAGTATTAGGTGACTATTGATAAAGCGAAATACACAAAAAAACCGCCCCTTTTAGCGGGGCGGTGCAAATGCATATGAGCAGCAGTGTTTTTTTACGCCATCAACTGCAAGATGGCTTTATGATCTTCTTCGTTCATATCGAAGTGCATGCCCCGTACACGGTTTTGCTTGAATACTTCCAAAATCAGGGGGTGTTTGTCTTCACCTATACCTACTTCGCTAAGGCGTATGGGGGTGCCTATTTCCTTGAAAAAGTTTTCGAGATAATCGATGAAGGCTTCTGCTGTGGTGCCTTTGCCCAAGGTACGCTCTGCCATGAAGCTGAGCTTGTCTTTGATTTTGGGCAGGAAGTGCTTGAGCCATGCCGGATAAGCAATGGATAAGCCCGCCCCGTGGGGGATGTCGAACAAAACACTGAGCGCATGCTCGATGGCATGCACGCCCCAATCGCCCCCGCGTTTACCGGCATTTAGTGTGCCATTGAGGGCTGTGGTTGCCAACCACATGATGTTGGCTCTGATATCATAGTCATGGGGCTTTTGTATGACCGCCCGCCCATAGTCAAATGCCAAGGCTATGATGTCGGTAGCGAAATAATTGGAAAGTGGGGCATCGGAGGGGTCGAAATAAAGCTCGAAAGTGTGTGCCATCAGGTCGGCAATACCATAGGCAGTGTAGTTCAAGGGCACGGAGAGGGTATAGGTAGGGTCAAGGAAAGAGACTTTGGGGTACATGCCCGGATGCCCAAATCCTTTTTTGATGCGCGCTTCGTCGTTTTGCAATACAGCAAACATATTCATTTCGGTGCCGGTGGCTGCCAATGTAAGCACACACAACAAGGGGAGGGCTTGCGCCGGGGCTTCTACTTTGCGCATGTAAATATCCCAGATAGAAGCATTGCTGCCATGTCCTAAGGCTACTGCCTTGGCGGTGTCGATGACTGAGCCACCACCTACACCAATAATCATGTCAGCTTTGAAAGCTTTGCTTTGTGCTATGGCACGGTCGGCATCCTGATAAATGGGATTGGATTTGATGCCCTCGAACACCTCATAATGGATGCCGGCTTGTTCCAATTGGCGGGTAACGTCATCCAAGACACCATTTTTCTTGACCGAGCCTTTACCAATTAAAATGAGCGCACGCTTGCCCCATACGGCAGCTTCTTGAGCAAGCCTTTCAGTTACGCATCCCTTGCCAAAATGCAGACGGGTGGGGTTGTAAACACTAAAGTTTTCCATAGGTTGATACAAGCTTTGTTTATGTTGTTGTATTTACACAAACAGCGCTGTGCTGTCTTTGGTTCTCAAGGTGGGCTTGCATACTTTTGCAGTTGCCGACATTGGTTTTTTGTGGAAAAATATAAACTCCTTTTACACGATGCGCATCGTATTCATGGGAACCCCCGATTTTGCAGTTGCCTCACTGGCTGCCTTGGTAGAAGCTGGTTATGAGGTGGTGGGGGTTGTAACCGTACCCGACAAGCCTGCTGGACGGGGACGCAAATTGCAGGCTTCGGCGGTGAAGCAATATGCCCAGAGCAAAGGGCTGCCCGTATTGCAGCCGGAACGTTTAAAAGACCTCACTTTCTTGGAAGCACTGCAGGCACTCAAGCCTGAGGTGCAAGTGGTGGTGGCATTTCGTATGCTGCCCAAAGAAGTATGGCAGTTGGCGCCTACTTTTAACTTGCATGCTTCTTTGCTGCCCAAATATCGAGGGGCTGCCCCCATCAACTGGGCTATTATCCATGGCGAGAAAGAAACGGGCGTTACTACTTTTTTCATAGATGAACAGATAGATACGGGCAACATCATTTTTCAAGATACAGAACCTATTGACGACTACGACACCGTAGGCACGCTCTACGAGCGGCTCAAACACAAGGGGGCTGCTTTGGTCTTACGTACGGTGCAGGCTATCGAGTGGGGGCGTTGTCCGTCGGTGCCCCAGCAGGGCGAAGCGACCCAAGCACCTAAGATATTCAGAGACACCTGCCACATAGATTGGCATCGCACATCGGCAGAACTGTACAACTTCATACGCGGCTTGTCGCCCTATCCGGCAGCATGGACTACTTGGCAAGGTAAAAATTTAAAAATCTACTGGGCATTGCGCCCCGACCAAGAGCCGTATGAACCGAAGTGGTGGCAGCATTTGCAGCCGGGCGAGTGGGCTACCGACCAAAAACGCTTTGCATTGGTGCGTACCGGCGATGGCTATTTGTCTGTAAAGAAGCTGCAAATCGAAGGCAAACGCCCCATGGATATTGATGAGTTTTTGAGAGGGCATACACTATGAAACGGATAGCCATTGTAGCCGCCGCTTTGAATGGAGTGATAGGCAAAGACGGCGCGATGCCCTGGCGCTTGCGCAATGACCTGAAGCTGTTCAAGAAGCAAACGATGGGGGCACCGCTGCTGATGGGGCGCAAAACCTTTGAATCGCTGCCCGGCATCCTACCCGGGCGCCCGCATATTGTGCTTACAGGGCAGAAAGATTATGCTCGTGAGCTAATAGCGGTAGGAAAGCCCTTGTTTGTTGCTCATAGCATAGAAGAAGCCTTGGACATAGCGAGTGGTTTGTCTTCAAATCGTTTGTTTGTAATCGGCGGGGGGGAGCTTTACCGTCAAATGTTTGAGAGGGAGCTGATAGACGAGCTGATGCTTTCGCTGGTGCAGGCAGCACCGGAAGGCGACACTTTTTTTCCTTTGCATGCAACAGAAGGGTGGCAGTTGGTAGAAGAGCGTTTTTTTGATGCCGACGAACACAATGATTATCCCTTTACTTGGCAACATTGGCGCAAGCCTTCCTTCACATGAGATAGCCGGTATATTTGGTCAGGGCATCATAGAACAGCTTGCTGCCGATAAGTAAAAACACCAAGCCGTTCAATCGGCTGATACGCAACAAATTTCGTTCATTGAATGCCTTTCTGAGACGCTGAGCCGACAGAGCAATGAAACTTTCGGCGCCGAAAATGCCCAACAGCGCAAAGCAGAAGAAAAGCCAGTTGTATTGCTCGGCAAAATAGCCTTTGGCTTCGAGTTGAGCAGCTATGCCCACCCATATGAAAAAGTTGATGGGATTGAGTGTATTGAGCAAGAAGCCATTGGCAAAGAAGTACATTTTTCTGCGAAATTGCATGCGCTTGACAGGACGCCTTTTGACCTGCTTCTTGAGCAAAGAAGCCAGCCCCAAGCTCCATAGTAGCAGGGCGCCAGCAAGGCTTACATAGAACTCCCAGTTGTGATTGTTTTCCGGAATGAATTGTGTGCTGAAATGAGCCAACAAAATAAGCATACTATCAGACAAAATGACTCCACCGGCTATCATCACGCCGCTTTTAAAGCCGTTTTCTATGCTGTTTTGAATGAGAGAGAAAAAGACGGTGCCCAAGTTGCAGCTGAGCAGCACGCCGATGATGAGTCCTCCTGCAATAGCCAGTAGCATAAAGTCATCGGTTTTGAAACTGCTATTTTAAAGAAAAAAAACTGCATGAAGCAAGTCTATTCAAAGGGGGCGGGCGCTACCATGATGACTTCTTCCTTATCCACAATCACCTGCCCGGGTGCCAAGCCTTTGGGTTTGCGTACATACTTCTTTTCTGTAACAATCACAGGGCAAAGGCTGTCGGTTTTGCGCTTGGAATAGTAGGCAGCCAGCGATGCCGCCTTTTCTATGACTTCTTGGGGAATTTGTTTTTGTCCGCTTCGCTTGATGACCACATGCGAGCCGGCTACATCTTTGGCGTGTAGCCAGAGGTCGTTTTTGTGCGCAAAGCGTTGGGTGAGCAGGTCATTACTTTTGGCATTTTTTCCTACCCAAATTTGGAAGCCCCTGTATTCGAATCGCTTGAATGGCAGGGTTTCTTCTTCTTTGCCTTGCTGCATAAAACCGTGCTGTTTTGCCCATCGACGCAGGCTCTTAAAGTCGTGGCAACTTTCAAGCTCTTTCCGAAGCCTTTCCAAGTGTAGCCATTCGTTTTCTTTACTTTCGATGATTTCCTGTAGTTTTTGCTCTTCTATCTTCTGATTTTTGGCTTTTCGATAAAAGCGCTCGGCATTTTGCTGTGGGGTCAGGTGAGGGTTGAGTCTGAGGTGCAAGGGAGCATCGCGGTAAAAGTCATATATTTCTATTTCTTCGCTTCCCGGTGCAATGCTGTGTAGATTTGCCATGATTAAATGCCCTATCTCTTCGAAGCGAGCCTCTTTGAGCGAGCTTAAGCGTTCTTTGCTTTTTTGAAGAGTGGTTTCGCAGCGTCTGAGTTGTTGCTCTATTTGTTTGAGGTAGTGCTGCTTTTCTTGCAAGAAAACTACTTCATGAACATACAGGCGATGCAGCTCATTGGCAGCTTCTATGGGCGAAGTGGTGGTGCAATGTACTTGCAGCTCGGGATGTTCAATAAGCGACAGCTGGGGCTTATCTGCTTGCATGCCCACATAGTATTGCCGGGGGGCGAGCAACTGTTCATGAAGCGCTAACAGTTTCTGCCATTGTGCTTGCAGGGGCAGCTGCAGCCATCCTTGCAGCTCTATGTAGCGCATGGTCAGGCGGTCAAAAGCAGGGAAGAATTCCCGTATTTTTCCCCCTGAGGCAATGAAGGCTTCCTCTGATAGTTCAATAGAACGGTGCAGGCTACTGGGGTGAAGCTGTGTGTCTTCTTCCATCTTTTTATGGAATAGGTCAATGACTTCGTTGCCCTTATAGACAATGAGGTTCGAACGGTTGCCGAAGAGCTTAAAAAGCAGGCTGTAATCTTCTTCGAAATGTAAACAGAAGGCACGTTCGTTGCGGAACTGTTCTACGCGCATCAGACGCCTTCCGTGCAGCATTTCAAACAACTCAATGGCATTGGCTTTAGCTTTGGCGTAATGAGCAGGGAAGGAAACGCCTACCCATTGCGGCGTGAGTTGCGCCCGGATGAAAAACTCTTGTCTGCCTAAATAAAAGCCTAATATCAATTCGTCTTTTTCTTGGCTAAAAGCCGTGCCCAGCTGCCAGTCGCATATGGTCTCAGCCAAGTACTGGCTAATCTGTCGTATGAAGTAATAAGAAAGGTGCATTTTCTATGAGATTGGTTTCAAAAATAGAAAAATGCTTTTATTGCATGAGTAAACCTTGAACATGCAAATAAGCAAGAAAGTATGGTTCCTTTAAATTTCACAACAGGCGCTCTGATTGGCTTGATGGTAATAGCAGCTGCCATTATAAACTTTGTACCTCGTTTGCAGCAAAAGTGGGCTTTTTGCCCTTATGAAGTGTGGCATAAGGGTGAGTGGTACCGCTTGATAACTGCCGTTTTTGTACATGTAAATCTTTTGCATCTCTTGTTCAATGCGGTTACGCTCTTTTTCTTCGGGCGTACTCTGGAGTACCTATTCAATTATTTTTTAGGACCATCCTATTGGATATGGTATCTGGGGCTTTTTCTTTTGAGTGCTGTGGGAGGGCAGTTGCTCAATCTTTGGCGGCATAAAGACAACCCCTATTTCCGGTCGGTAGGTGCTTCGGGTGGAGTTGTGGGGGTATTGTTTTCTTTTATCTTATTGTCGCCCGATTCCAAACTCTATTTGTTTTTTATACCAGTGCCCATACCTGCCTATATCTTTGCCATAGGTTTTGTGGGATATTCGGTGTATGGTATTTATGAAAAAAAGGGAAAGATAGACCATGCAGCACATTTGGGGGGCGGCGTCATAGGCGTGTTGTTCACCTTGTTGGTGATACCGGGTGCATGGCAATATTTTTTGAATGCCTTTTAGCTATGCTTTAAAGAGAGCTTACTGCTTGCATAGCGTGTCGCTTGCATGTGGCACCACGAAGCTGGATTTTTGTCAATCTATGGCGAAAAGCCGAGCCTTTCTCGTATGGCTCTGCCATTTGCCACTTGCTTTTCAGGTGGATGTATCCCATTTGCTTTGGGTATGGCAGGCAGCTGCCAGCTCATAGCGAAAATTCCATATGCCTTTAAGCTGTATGGGAATGGTTTTTTTGCCCTGCCTGTCTGTATACCCTTTCAGCTGCTTTTTCTTGATTTTGTCTAATGAGCAGAAGGCGTAAAAATCGTGTGTTTCTTTAAGTGTGGTGTTTGTGCAAATAAAAAAACTGCCCTCACAGAGAGGGCAGCACCAGTAAGATGTTGAAGGTCAAGACTCAGACCATGCTTTCCACGGCAGCTTTGCCTTTAGCTGCCCGTAGGCGCCGGTAGGCACTCACGCCAAAGCCGGCAAGCATCAATAAGCTACCTATCCACAAAAAGTTGATAAGCGGCTTTTCAATGGCTTTCAAGATGATGTAGTCGCGCTGTGTGCGTTGTGTTTCAAAGATGAAAGTCTGTTTTTCCGGATTTACACGTACAAAAGCCATCTTTAAGCCTAAGGCAGGTTCTATTTCTGCCGGCGAGGCTATCATGCCATCTTGTATGTTCAACAGAAAGACTGGCGACAGATGATATTCCTTTGTTTTGCTTAAAATGCGCCAGTGTGCCTGCAGAGCCATTTCGTGGTCTTCCAATGTCATTTGTTTGTACACCCGCACGGGTTTTACTTCATCAAAAATAGCAACGAAGTCATTCAAGAAGAGGGTATCGCCGGGCATTACTTCGTGCTGTTCGCTGTCGCTCCACTCCCTACCTTCTTTGGGGTCAGGATATACCGCCGTAATGTGGGTATAGAGGTCTTTGCCCCATTCTTTGCGAATGGCAGGCGAGGGGGTCAGGTCCATCGAAGGGTTGACCTGCACTCGCGGATACATGTTGAAACTCTTTTGGGCACGTGGGTCATCAAAGCGGATTTGATAATACACATTCTCGGGGCGGGTATAGAGCGTATCGCCCGCCTTAAAATAGGTTTTGCCTTTATGCTTTATGTCTTCGAGTGCCACGATGTAGTGCGGGTCATCAAGGAAATACACCTTGTTGTAAGGAATATATGACGGAAAGCCATCCACTTCAAGGGCAGGACCTTGAAAGGTGGCTATGTAGTTGCCCACAGGTGTGGGCTCGTCCAGCCACAGCAGTGTGTTCTTTTCGTTGAAGTCGGAAGGGGCACTTTCATCGGTAGTGTAGAGTAAACCGCTGACATTGAGCGATACCACGCGCGTATAGCCAGAGGAGTACAAAATACCAATAAGCATCAGCCCAACGCCCAAGTGAGTGAGGGCACCGCCGGCAAGACGTGGCTTCTTGCGCAGCAGCTCGGTGAGTATCCATGCGTTGCTGATGATGGCATAGAACGAAGCAAACAGAAGCGCAATGTAGCTGAGGTTCTTTTCGCCGCTCAAAATAATCACCAGCGCACTGCTTATCATCGCCAAGGCTGTGGGAAAGTATAGGGTACTTAACTGCTGATTGCTTTTTATTTTCTTCCACCAGAAAAATTGCCCCAAGCCCGAGCCGATGGCAAGCAGCACGGCAAACCACAATTGTATGCGTGTGTAGTGCATCACTTGGTCTTCTGGGGGTGCCAAGTTAAGCTCAAAGCCCAACAGCTCGGCTATCTTGTTGTACACGGGGAAAGAGGTCGTATTCAACACCTGAAAGCCCGACAGCAGCATGATGAAGGCAGCAGTGAATATCCAAAATTCACGTTGGTAAATCGACAGGTCGCTTTCTTCGCTACTTTTAGGAAGATGTTTGTGGCGTGCTATCAGCAGCCCTACAGATACGACGCTAAAGAAGAGCAAGTAAAGCAGCAATTGCCCCGAAAGCCCCAAGTCGGTAAAGGAATGCACCGACGCATTGCCCAAAATACCGCTGCGGGTAAGGAATGTAGAATAAAGCACCAGTAGAAAACTGCTGATTACCAGCCAGAAAGTGAAGCGTAGGGCAATCGGCGACTTGCGGGCTACCAGGGCGGTGTGTATAGCAGCTACCATTGCCAGCCAAGGTACATACACCGCATTTTCTACGGGGTCCCAGTTCCAATATCCTTCGAAGTTCAGGGTTTCGTATGCCCAGTAAGCACCCATTAAGATGCCCAACCCCAGCACAAGTGTCGAAATTATCAACCAAGGTAGCGCAGGGCGTATCCAGCCGGTGAATTCTTTTCTCCACAAAGCCGCTACTGCAAAAGCAAAGGGCACCAAGCTGAGGGCAAAACCTAAAAACAAAGTGGGGGGGTGAATCACCATCCAATAGTTTTGCAGCAGAGGATTGAGACCAGTACCATCGGTAGGTACAAAGTTGGGGTTATACATGGGGCTGCCGGGTGTGTACACGGGCAGGTCCAGCACGTCACGGGTCAAGACAAAGGGCGAGCTGCCTATCTTCCAGTCGCCGATGACCACCCCCAGAATCATGGAGGTGAGAAATGCCTGCACCCACACTACAATGCTCATGATAGGGGCTTCCCATTCGGTGGGGCGGCGCAGTACAAAGAACAAGCCGATGAGTACGTTCCAGAAAATCCAAAGCCAAAAGCTGCCTTCTTGCCCTTCCCAGAAGCAGGCGATGATGTATTCCGTGGGCAGATGGCGCGACGAGTGAGCATAAGCATAGTAGTACTCATAGTAGTGATTCAGTATGATGACAAAGAGCACCACACCGGCAGTTGTTACAAACAAACCGTGCAGCAAGAATGTCCAGCGTGCAAAACGGCGCCAGCTTTCGCGCTCGTTTAAAGGCAACTGACGACGACCAGTGAAACCGTAAGCCAAAGCACTCATCAGCGCCAACACAAAAGCAGCAATGAGCGAGAGGTGTCCAATATTTCCGACGGTATAGTGTATCATGAGAGTACTTATGTTCCGCTACGCACTACATATCATAAAAGAAAAGCCCCTTGCGTGAGCAACCGAGGGAGTTTATGCCTAAAAGCGGCTTGCATGTTTGCCATGTTTAATTTGAAGTAGCCACTTCGGTGAATTCGTTCTTGTTTTGTTGGTCGTTGTACTTCGAAGGGCACTTCATCAATATTTTCTTGGCATGAAACTCATTGCCCTCTACATTGCCCACTACCACTACTTTTTCTGCACGCTCAAAGTCCTGTGGTTTGGCATCTGGGTACACTACCGGCATTAGCTTTCCTTTTTCGTCTTTCAACATAAAACGAAAAAGATTGGGGTTGACAGAAGGGGTGTATTCCATGCCTACGATGTGCCCCTGTGCATCTTTGGGCAGCTCGCCAATAACATAAATGCCCTTTTTGTTGCCGCTTTGGCTCATGGCAATGGCTTCTTCAAAAGACACATATTTGCTTGCACTGCCCATTGAGCTGACTATCAAACCAATGGCAGCGGCAATCACGATGAGAATGAAAATATGGATGCGTTTCATAACAAAGCTTGTTTTAGTCTTTTATTAGTTTTTTTACCTTGCGGTCGAGGGTCAAAAGGTATAACACGATGCCCAAAAAGATGGTTGCAAGCACCGCTACTACTACATAAATCTTTCCATTGGCGCGTAAGGCATCAGCCATTTCCACTTCGCTGCCTTGTGCCCATGTCGGCATCGAAACAAACGTCCACAGGCATAGGATATAAAAGAACTGTCTCATAGGTTTTCTTCAATTTGTATTTGTCGGTGAGCTTGTATTTCCTCTTTTTTTCGTTTCAGTTGGCGCAAGCGAACGGCTATCTTGGTTATCCACCAAGCAAGCATGCTCCAGCCAATAACGGCAGGATAGAATACTAGGCGCATGGTATTGTCCAAATCGTATTGGCTGAAAGCAGGATTGCCGCCCTTACCGGGATGCAGTGAGTCGGTATAGCGTGGTAAAACGAATATGAGTGGGATAAATACGGCAAAGGCATACAGGTTGTAAATAGCGCTGACCCGTGCCCGGCGCAATGGGTCATTGATAGCGCCACGCAATACCAAGTAAGCGATATAAATCAACACACCGATAGCCGCCATGGTTTGCTGCGGGTCGCCATTCCATGGAGCTCCCCAAGTGTAGTTTGCCCAAATGGCACCGGTGCTTAGCCCCAACAAACCATATAATACAGCCGTGTTGACACTCTCCACGGCGTGGTCATCCAAGCTTTCGGTGCCTTTGCGCAAGTATTGCACCGAATAGTAGGCAGAAACCGCCAGCAAGAGGGTCATGCCAAACCACATGGGTACATGGAAATACAAGTTGCGGATGCTTTCGTTGACAATAGGCAAACGAGGTACAGGCATCAAAAAGCCCCCTATGATGACGTAAAGCAGCAGTAGCACAGTAACAGCTTGGTACCATCTTTTCATAACATAGTTATTTTAGCTCCGCCACAGCAGCGGAAATAACACAAAAGCAACACCCAAAACAATGATATTTATCAGAGAAAGCATGGTCAATTCCTTCTGAATCAGACTCCACGCTGCCGGCATCAGGCTCAACGAAGAAGCTCGGGTGAGCATCAACAGCTGAGGAATCAGTACCGGAAAACTCAAAACAGCCATTAAAACGCTATTGTTTCCAGCTTTCGACGCAATGGCAGCAATCATGGTGAGTGAACAGGCAAAACTCACAAAGCCCAAAAGCAGACACAAAGCAAAAGCCGGATGTGGAATAGCAATTGGCAGGAACCAATAATATAAACCGAAGCCGGCACTGCCCAGCACCAGCATCAGCAAAGTATTGTAGATGACTTTTGCCAGCAGTATTTCATGAGCAGAAGCAATAGTGTAATAATACAACTGTTGCTCTTCCTCTTCTTGCATAAAACCCTTTGCCATAGCATTGGTGGCTGTAAAGAGCGCCACTATCCACCACAGCACATTCCACAATGAAGACGTAAGCTCGCTTCCGCTCTGCTCAATGCCTATGTATATAATAAAAGTAGCGCCGCTGATATAGAGCAACAAGCCATTGAGAGCATAGCGTTGCCGCCATTCCAATAACAGGTCTTTCTGTATGAGTGCTATAATGCGCCGTATAGACACAGGCTTTTGGGCTTCAGAGTCGGCTACAAAGTTATATAAAATGCTTTGAATACGAAGTGTCGTATAAAAATAAGGCGCTGTTAGACGTCTTTTTGTTTACTGCCCTGTTATTGCCAACTAAGCAGCGTTATGGATGCTTTTTCTCTCGGAGTGGGCAATAATAGCAGCCACACAGCTGTCGCTCCATACGTTCACGGCGGTGCGCATCATGTCTAAAATACGGTCTACCGCCAGTATCATGCCTACACCTTCGAGTGGCAGCCCTACTGCATTCAGAATGACGGATATCATTACCAGCCCCGCCATGGGGATGCCAGCAGCACCAATAGATGCCAAAAGGGCAGTGATGACCACAACCATTTGTTGCCAAAAGTCCAGCTCGATGCCATAGGCTTGTGCAATGAACATGGCAGCCACACATTCATAGAGTGCTGTGCCATCCATATTTATAGTGGCGCCTAAGGGAATGGTGAAGCTGACAATGTGGTTGGGTATGCCGGCTTTGTGCTCGAGTGCCTCCATGGTGAGCGGCAGGGTAGCCCCCGACGAACTGGTAGAAAACGCAGTGATGAGAGGGGTGAGCATGGCACGAAAGTGCTGCACGGGGTTGATGCCGGCTAATAGCAACACCAGCAGCGGCAAAGTAACAAAAGCGTGAACAATCAATCCGCCAATGACTGTAAGCATATATTTCCCCAAGCTGGCTGCCATCTGTGTGAGCCGAACGGTGTCACCAGCTTGCTCAGCTACCACGTCCACCACCAAGCCAAATACACCCAGAGGAGTGAATAGTATCACAAGCATGGTGATGCCCATCATGACTTCGAAAGTGGCATTGAAAAAATCACTCAATACAGTTCTGTAACGTTCTTCATTTACTTTGGTAAGAAACACCCCAAACAAAACAGCGAAAAAGATGGTGCTCAGCATTTCCCCTTGGCTGAAAGCAGCAAATACATTGCTGGGCACCATACGCAACAAGGTATCTTTTAAAGATGCCCCCTCCGAAGAAAGTTCCGGCAGTGACTCGGTAGTAGAAGGAATGGGAGCACCTACGCCCGGCTCTATGAGATTGACCAGCAGCAAGCCCGTTAAAATTGCCAGTAGGCTAGTGATAAGGTAATAGCCCAAGGTTTTCAAAGTGAGACGTCCTAAGCTGTTGCTTTGCCCCAGATTACTTACACCAGAGATGATAGAGCTCAATATGAGCGGCACTATCACCATTTTCAGCCCCCGTATAAACAATTCGCCCATCCAAGTAAAGAGTCCGGCTTGCTGCGGTAATTGGTAGCCCACACCTACGCCGGCAATTAAGGCAATCAAAATAAAGGCAAAAAGATTTTTCTGATAAAAAGCCAAAATCCCTTTACTGTTTTTGCTTGATAAGCTCATAGTATTGAAGTAAGTTAGATTTATACTTTTCCATGGAAAGCGTTCAAAGATAACAGCTTTTTAAAGATTTCTAAAAGCTGTGGAAATGAACGAGCAGCAGGAGATGGGCAGCGCCTGTAAGGGCTTTTTTCTACTTTTGTATCTCGAAAAACAAGCAATTCACATGGAACTGACCCCCTTAACTGCCATTTCGCCCATCGACGGGCGCTATCGAAGCAAAGTGGAAGCCTTAGCACCCTACTTTTCAGAATATGCCTTGATTCGCTACCGAGTGAGGGTGGAAGTGGAATATTTTATTGCCCTTTGTGAACAGGGCACTCCTCCCTTGCCCGTTTTAACTACCGCACAAAAAGAAGCCTTGCGCGCTTTGTATGAAAATTTTAGCCAACACGATGCCCTACGCATCAAAGAAATAGAGCGCACCACCAACCACGACGTGAAAGCTGTAGAGTATTTTCTGAAGGAACGTTTTCCGTCGCTTGGTTTGGCGTCTTATTGCGAGTTTATTCACTTTGGGCTCACTTCGCAAGACATCAACAACACGGCTATGCCCTTGATGCTCAAAGAAGCCATAGAGCAAGTGATGATGCCATGCCTGCAAGAACTCTTGGCTTTGATGCAGTCAATGGCTACCCATTGGCGCGAGGTGCCTATGTTGGCACGTACCCACGGACAACCGGCTTCGCCTACTGGCATGGGTAAAGAATGGATGGTTTTTGTTGAGCGCTTGCAGGCACAGGTAGCCCATTTGCAGCGAGTCCCTTATGCCGCCAAGTTTGGAGGTGCCACTGGCAACTTCAACGCCCACTATGTGGCATACCCGCAGGTCGATTGGCACGCTTTTGCCGATGATTTCGTAGCGAACTACCTGGGCTTACAGCGTAGTCATTTTACTACTCAGATTGAACACTACGACCAACTGGCAGCCCTCTTAGATGCTTTCCGCCGCATCAACGTCATTTTGATTGACTTTGCCCGTGATGTGTGGAGCTATATTGCTTTTGATTATTTCAAACAAAAAATCAACCCCAACGAAGTGGGCTCTTCGGCAATGCCGCACAAGGTAAACCCCATTGACTTCGAAAATGCCGAAGGAAACCTCATGTGGGCAAATGCCGCCTTTAACTTCCTATCAAACAAATTGCCGGTGTCGCGCCTACAGCGCGACCTGACCGACTCAACCGTCTTACGCAACTTGGGCGTTCCTATGGCGCATACCCTTTTGGCATGGACCTCGCTCATGCGTGGCATGAACAAACTCGAACTCAACGAAGAGGCGATTCGCAGCGACCTCGAAGACAATTGGGCTGTAGTGGCAGAAGCCATCCAAACCATCCTGCGGCGCGAAGGCTATCCCAAGCCTTACGAAGCATTGAAAGCCCTCACACGCACAGGTGAGCGTATCACAGCAGAGCGCCTTCATGCTTTCATCGACGCCTTGGACGTGCCCGAACAGGTAAAAAAAGAGCTGCGCAACATTACCCCTTTCAATTATGTAGGCTCTGCTTTACGTTTCTAAAAAAATTGTTATTTTATTTGCTGTAATCTTTTGGGTACTTAACTTATTCAAACAAGATTATGGCTCTCTTTCACAGTCTTGATGACCTGTGCAGCAAGGTGCTGTTTTTTGATATAGAAACAGCACCTGCTTTTCCTTCTTTTGATGCCATGCCGCCGGCTTTACAAGACCAGTGGTGTCATCAGGCAGAGAAGATAAACCGCTATGAAGACACCGGCATGTCTGCCGAAGAGCTGTATCCGCTCAAAGCCGGCATTTATGCAGAGTTTGCCCGTGTGGTATGTGTGAGCTTCGGGCTGTTTGGAAAAAAAGAAGGGCATTATTTCTTCCGTTTGAAGTCTTACTGCGGCGAAGACGAAGCCCGTCTGCTGCAAGAGTTCGCCCGTATCCTTGACAATAAATCTATACGTTATTTGTGTGCCCACAACGGGCGTGAATTTGACGTGCCCTTTTTGGCACGCCGCTACCTGATTCAAGGGCTGCCGGTGCCTGCTATGATAGACTTGCGTATGAAAAGACCCTGGGACGAAGCCGCCAGGTATGTGATTGATACAATGGAACTATGGAGCTTTGGCGACAAGAAAAGCTTTACCCGTCTGGAATTGCTTTGTGCTGTTTTCGATATCCCCTCGCCCAAGTCCGATATCGATGGAAGCAAAGTAGGAGAGGTTTTCTGGAAAGAAAAAGATTTAGAGCGTATTGCACGCTACTGTGAAAACGATGTGCTGGCTACTGCCCGTCTCTATTTAAAATACATGCGCCTGCCTTCCATCAGCAGCGAGCAAGTGGAATATGCCGACAGGCTTATGGTTTAATATGCAAATAAACGAAAACAAAGTGGAGCTGAACCAACTGATTCAACACCTGCGTATGGATGGAATACGCACCATCTATTATGGTCCTTTTACTTATAATGTCATCAACGAGTTGGGCTACCACATCAAGCAATACCTCGACAAGTCGAAGAACGTACGCGACAAAGCATTTTACGCCTTTGTAGAATTGTGCGAAAATATAGGCAACTATGCAGCTACTTACGAGGTAGTAGGCAAAAAACGTATAGGTACCGGCTTGATGGCACTTTCTGAAACAGAAAAAAGCTATTGCATTCAAACCGTCAATTATGTTACCGTGCAGCAGCAACAACAGTTGCAACAGCGTTTGGCAAAAGTGACGAGCATGGACCGGCGCGAGCTGCGTGCCTATAAAAATGACTTGCGCCAACAAGCCATTCAAAACAAACACCACTCTGGCAATATAGGTTTGATAGAGGTGCTATTGCGACTCAACCAAAAAGTGGATTTTCATTGGATAGAAACCAGCGAAAATCTTGTTCTATTTGTAGTGAAAGCGTATATTGATAAGAAAGACGATAGTGGCACCAAAATGGACGATTTGGTTATCAAAGGTGAAAAGGGCACCTATCTGACGCCCGATGTGTATTTCTCGGCGCAAACTGGTGTGTGTGAAATAAAAGGTGAGTCGTACCAAGAAGACACCTTCGAATTCTACAATACCCTTATCAACTGGATAGATACCTACATCCATGAAGTAAAAAAACCATTGACCCTGAACTTGAAGCTCACTTACTTTAATACTTCTTCTTCTCGTGCCCTGCAGGAAATTTTTCTCTTGCTTAAAGAATACCAAGAACAGGGGGGCGAGGTAACTATCAACTGGTATTACCTCATGCACGATGAAAGCATGCTCGAAGAAGCCGAAGACTTTCAACTGAGTACAGGCTTGAAATTTAATGTGATTTCGGTAGAAAAATTTGATTGAGCAATTTTTTGAAAATCATTGGACTATGAGAGGCGGAAGAAAAAAATCAAAAAAAGTTTTGCAAATTTGAAAGAAGCCTTTAACTTTGCATTCCGTTAGCAGATGGCTAATACGAAAAACATCGCAAAACAAATATTTGGGGAGATACCGAAGCGGTCAAACGGGGCAGACTGTAAATCTGCTGGCTTATGCCTTCGTAGGTTCGAATCCTGCTCTCCCCACCATTTAAAAGCGAGAGTAGCTCAGTTGGTAGAGCGTCAGCCTTCCAAGCTGAATGTCGCGGGTTCGAGTCCCGTCTCTCGCTCTGCTTAAAACAAAAAGGTATTTTCGTCTAAGCCGATGTAGCTCAGGGGTAGAGCGCTTCCTTGGTAAGGAAGAGGTCACGGGTTCAAATCCCGTCATTGGCTCTATTTTAATTTTGTAAAGCACACAGACAACGCTATTCGCGCAGTGAATAGCTTATTTGTTTATCTATCCATCGCTTGTAATTAATAACTTCAAAAGAAAAACAGAGATATGGCAAAGGAAACATTTCAGAGAACTAAGCCCCACGTAAACATAGGCACTATCGGGCACGTTGACCACGGCAAAACTACCTTGACCGCGGCAATTACTCACGTATTGGCTAAGAAAAACTTGGCAGAAGCAAGAGACTTCTCTTCTATCGATAACGCTCCCGAAGAAAAAGAGCGTGGTATTACCATTAACACTGCCCACGTAGAATACCAAACCGAAAAGCGTCACTATGCTCACGTGGACTGCCCCGGTCACGCCGACTACGTGAAAAACATGGTTACCGGTGCTGCTCAAATGGACGGCGCTATCCTTGTAGTAGCGGCTACCGATGGTCCTATGCCTCAAACCCGTGAGCACATCCTGTTGGCTCGTCAGGTAGGGGTGCCTGCTATTGTGGTATTTATGAACAAGGTAGACCTCGTTGATGACGAAGAATTGCTCGACCTTGTTGAAATGGAAATCCGTGAGTTGTTGAGCAAATATGAATACGATGGGGACAACATCCCTGTAGTTCGTGGTTCTGCTTTGGGTGCTTTGAATAACGAGCCTCGCTGGGTAGCTACCGTAGAAGAACTGATGAATGTGGTGGATGAATACATTCCTACCCCCGAGCGCTTGGTTGACAAACCTTTCTTGATGCCTATCGAAGACGTATTCTCTATCACCGGTCGTGGTACTGTGGCTACGGGTCGTATCGAGCGCGGTGTTATCAAAACCGGTGACCCCGTAGAAATCATCGGTATGGGTGAGGAAAAACTGACCTCTACCGTTACCGGCGTGGAAATGTTCCGCAAAATTTTGGACAGAGGTGAAGCCGGTGATAACGTAGGTCTGTTGTTGCGTGGTATAGAGAAAACCCAAATTCGCCGCGGTATGGTCATTTGCCAGCCCGGTACCGTAACACCTCACAAGAAATTCAAGGCTGAGATTTATGTATTGAGCAAAGAAGAAGGTGGTCGTCACACTCCTTTCTTCAACAACTACCGCCCTCAGTTCTACTTCCGTACTACTGACGTAACTGGCACTATTCAATTGCCCGAAGGCGTGGAAATGGTAATGCCCGGTGACAACGTAACCATCACTGTGGAATTGCAAAAACCCATCGCCTTGGAAAAAGGTTTGCGCTTCGCTGTCCGCGAAGGTGGTAGAACCGTAGGAGCTGGTCAGGTAACTGAAATCCTTGACTAATTAAATAATGCATAGGCAAGTGTATCCTCTGGATACACTTGCTTTTTTCAAAGCAAATGCTTACATTTGCACTCCTTTTGTTTGAATACACACCTACAGGTGTAGCTCAATTGGCAGAGCAGCGGTCTCCAAAACCGCAGGCTGCAGGTTCGAGTCCTGCCACCTGTGCAAAAAATAGGCTTATGTCTTCAGTTACACAAGAAAATGACAAAAAAGGACTTTGGGGAGGGCTCGTGCACTATGTGCGCGAATCTTATCATGAGTTGACAACCAAAGTCACTTGGCCCAAAGGGAAAACTTTGTGGAGAGACGCTATGATTGTGCTCTTTGCCTCCTTGCTTTTTGCCCTTCTTATTGGTGCCATGGATTTCATCTTTAAGACAGCCTTGACCTTCTTCTACGAGCAAATATAACTTTATATACCTAATTCGGGGGTGGGAATGGAAACGCATAAATGGTATGTCCTGCGCGCGATAGCCGGGCAAGAAAGAAAAGTAAAAAGCTATATTGAAAACGAGGTTGCTCGCCAAGGATGGCAAGAGCAAGTGAAGCAGGTCTTTATTCCCACAGAAAAGGTGTATGAAGTGCGTAACGGCAAAAAGAAAATACGAGAAAAGATTTTTTTGCCAGGTTACGTGCTTATTTTGGCTGACTTATCTCAGCCCGAATTGGTGCACACCCTTACCACCTTGCCGGGGGTGATTGGCTTTCTACAAGAAGAAGCTCGCGCCGGCGAGAACCCCAAAGATGGCTACGTGAAGCAACCTATCCCCCTGCGTGAATCCGAAGTAAAACGCATATTAGGAAAAGCTGACGAATCGCAAGAAGCCGAACGCCTCGAAACCCCCTTTATGGTGGGCGAGCATGTAAAAGTAGCCGATGGTCCGTTTAGTGGCTTCGATGGCGTGATAGATCAAGTCTTTGAAGACAGAAAGAAACTGAATGTAATCGTGAAAATATTCGGTAGAAGCACACCCGTTGAGTTAAGTTATACGCAAGTAGAAAAACTCGACTAAAACGGACGTGCTCTCCGTGAAAATATTGGCTTGCTTCCACCAACACCAATCAATTCGCACAACATTCAAACCGCAGAAAAACAATGGCTAAACAAGTAGCAGGATACGTCAAGTTGCAAGTACGCGGCGGTCAGGCCAACCCGGCACCGCCCATAGGACCTGCTCTTGGTGCGAAGGGGATTAACATCATGGAGTTCTGCAAGCAGTTCAATGCCAGAACTCAAGACAAAATGGGTCAAGTACTGCCCGTAGTAATTACCTACTATACGGATAAGTCTTTTGACTTCGTTATCAAAACCCCTCCAGCAGCAGTATTGCTGATGGAAGCCACCAAGCAGAAAAAAGGTTCACCTGAGCCCAACCGTAAAAAAATTGCTTCGGTTACTTGGGACCAGGTGCGTGAGATTGCCGAAATCAAAATGCCGGACCTCAACTGCTATACCGTTGAAGCCGCTATGCGTATGATAGCCGGAACGGCACGCAGTATGGGTATCACGGTGAGCGGTAAGGCGCCTTGGGAAACAGAATCAACCGAATAAAGAGCCTTCAATCATGGGAAAAATTTCAAAAAAACGCAAAGAAGCGTTAGCAAAGTACGATAAAAATAAGGCTTACTCTCTGCTCGATGCGGCAAAAATCTTAAAAGAAATCACCTATACCAACTTCAATGCATCGGTTGATATCGATGTACGCTTGGGAGTTGACCCACGCAAAGCCGACCAAATGGTACGTGGCGTGGTTACTTTGCCGCATGGTACCGGGAAAGAAAAGCGTGTATTGGTGCTTTGTACGCCCGATAAAGCAGAGGAAGCCAAAGCAGCTGGCGCTGACTATGTAGGCTTGGATGAATACATCCAGAAAATAGAAGAAGGTTGGCTTGACTTCGACGTGGTCATTACCATGCCTACCGTGATGGCTAAAGTAGGTAAATTGGGGCGTGTGTTGGGTCCGCGTGGCTTGATGCCCAACCCTAAAGCCGGTACTGTGACCATGGACGTAGCCCAAGCTGTGAAGGATGTAAAAGCCGGTAAAATCGATTTCAAGGTAGATAAGTACGGTATTGTGCATGCTTCTATCGGTCGCATCTCTTTCACTCCTGAACAGATCGCCGAAAACGCACAAGAACTGCTCACTACCTTGATAAAATTGAAGCCGGCGACTGTTAAAGGGACCTACATCCAGTCGATTTACTTGTCGACGACGATGAGCCCAAGTGTTCAAATCGATAAAAACACAGTGCCAGGATTATGACAAGAGAAGAAAAAGCACTCTTAATAGAAGAGTTAGCCAATAAGTTTGCCAAAACCGATTACTTCTACATCGTAGATGCAAGCGGCTTTACCGTCGCCCAAATCAACGAGTTGCGTCGTGCTTGCTTCAAAGCCGGTGTAGAGTATAAGGTGGCAAAAAATACGTTGATTCGTAAAGCACTTGAAAAAAGCCAAAAAGGCAACCTTGAGGCTTTCAACGAAAAAGTGCTCAAAGGCTACTCGGCAGTGATGTTTGCCTCCGAAGAGGCTGCCAATGCTCCAGCTAAAATAGTGGACGAGTATCGCAAGAAGCATAAGTCAGAAAAACCTATTTTGAAAGGTGCTTTCATTGACAGCGATACTTACATTGGTAACGAGCACTTAGAAACTCTGGTTTCGCTCAAGTCCAAACAAGAATTGCTGGGCGAAATTATCGGATTGCTGCAATCGCCTGCTCGAAATGTCATCTCTGCGCTGCAGGGGCAAGGGCAAAAAATTGCTGGCATTCTCAAAACGCTCGAAGAAAGAGCCGCCAGCTAATCTTCAATTATATTCATCAATATTTTATTCATCAACATTTAGTCAAAAGTTATCAACAACTATAAAAAGGGTACGACAATGGCAGATTTGAAAGCTTTCGCAGAACAACTCGTAAACTTGACTGTAAAAGAAGTAAACGAATTAGCTAAAATTTTGAAAGAAGAGTATGGCATCGAGCCTGCTGCTGCAGCAGTAGCCGTAGCGGCTGCCCCCGCTGCTGGTGGTGCAGCCGAAGCTGCAGAAGAGAAAACTTCTTTCGATGTAATTTTGGTTGACGCTGGTGCTTCGAAGCTGAATGTAGTAAAAGAAGTAAAAACCATCACCGGGCTTGGCTTGAAAGAAGCTAAGGAATTGGTTGACAATACGCCCAAGCCTGTTAAAGAAGGTGTAAGCAAAGAAGAGGCTGAGGAAATCAAGAAGAAACTTGAAGAAGCAGGTGCTAAAGTAGAAATCAAGTAGAGTTCTTTCACACATTTCAAATAGGTTTTAGGCCTGGCATCACAGTCAGGTCTAAACCTATTTGTATTCAATAACACTACTTTCTCTTCCGCCTCTGTTCGTTCTTTCTTCCACCAAAAAAACTTTACAATGTCAAAGAGAATCAGCTTTGCTTCTACCAAACGGGTGATTGATTACCCCGACTTCCTTGACGTTCAGTTGCAATCGTTCAGGGATTTCTTCCAATTAGACACACCTGCCGAAAAACGCAAACGTGAGGGGCTCTACCAAGTATTTATGGAAAATTTCCCGGTAGCCGACTCGCGCGAAAATTTTGTGCTTGAATTTATAGATTATGTAATAGACCCCCCCAAGTACTCCGTAGATGAGTGTATTGACAGAGGCTTAACGTATGCTGTCCCTTTAAAAGCAAAGCTACGCTTAATTTGCAACGACGAAGACAACGAAGACTTTGAACCCGTAGAACAAGAGGTCTTTTTGGGCAACATCCCTTATATGACCGAGCGTGGCTCGTTTATTATCAACGGAGCTGAGCGCGTGATTGTATCGCAGTTGCACCGCTCGCCCGGGGTGTTTTTTGCTCAAAGCAAGCACGCCAGCGGCACCAAACTCTATTCTGCACGCATTATTCCTTTAAAAGGGTCGTGGATTGAATTCGCTACAGACGTGAACAACGTCATGTATGCCTATATCGACCGCAAAAAGAAATTCCCGGTTACCACGCTGCTGCGTGCTATTGGTTTCAGTACCGATAAAGATATTCTCGACATCTTTGGACTTTCCGAAGAGTTAGAAGTAAACGAAAAGAACCTGAAAAAAGTAGTCGGTCGCAGGCTTGCTGCTCGTGTGTTACGCACTTGGGTAGAGGATTTTGTAGATGAAGACACCGGCGAGGTGGTTTCTATCAGCCGCAACGAAGTGTTGTTGGAGCGCGATACCGTGATTGAAGAAGAGCACTTGCCACTGATTCTGGACTCTGGAACCACCAGCATCATCTTGCACCGCGAAGATGTCAATACTGCCGACTATCAAATCATATATAATACCTTACAAAAAGACAATTCCAACTCTGAACGGGAGGCTATAGAGCAGATATACCGCCAGTTGCGTAATGCCGAGCCCCCAGATGATGCCACCGCGCGCGACCTCATTCATGGTCTGTTCTTCAGCGAGAAACGCTATGACCTGGGCGATGTAGGGCGTTATCGTATCAATACCAAGCTGGGCTTGGATATAGACCTGGACGTGCGGGTATTGACCAAAGAAGATATTATCAGCATTGTAAAGTACCTCATTGGCTTGATTAACTCCCGTGCTGTGGTGGACGATATCGACCACCTCAGCAACCGCCGTGTGCGTACCGTAGGGGAGCAGTTATATGCACAGTTTGGCGTGGGCTTGGCACGCATGGTGCGTACTATACGCGAGCGTATGAACGTGCGTGACAATGAGGAATTTAAGCCCGTTGACCTCATCAACGCCCGCATCTTGTCTTCTGTCATCAACTCCTTTTTCGGTACCAACCAGCTTTCGCAGTTCATGGACCAAACCAACCCGTTGGCTGAAGTCACTCACAAACGTCGTGTGTCAGCCTTGGGACCTGGTGGTTTGTCACGTGAACATGCCGGCTTTGAGGTGCGCGACGTTCACTATACCCACTATGGACGTTTGTGTACCATCGAAACCCCCGAAGGTCCTAATATCGGTTTGATTTCCTCCTTGACCGTTTATGCTAAAATCAACAACATGGGCTTCATTGAAACGCCCTATCGCCGTGTGGTCAATGGCAAGGTGGACATGTCCGGCGAAGTGATTTACATGACTGCCGAAGAAGAAGACAAATACACCATAGCACAGGCAAATGCCCCTATTGATGACGAGGGGAACTTCCTTTTAAAACAAGTGAAGGCTCGCAATAAGGGCGATTTTATCATGGTAAGTCCAGAAGAAGTGGACTTCATGGACGTGTCGCCTAACCAGATTGTATCCTTAGCGGCTTCTTTGATTCCTTTCTTGGAGCATGACGACGCCAACCGTGCTCTCATGGGCTCGAACATGCAGCGTCAGGCAGTGCCTTTGATTCAACCCGAAGCGCCTATCGTAGGTACCGGGCTTGAAGAACGTGCGGCATTGGATTCTCGCATTTTGATATTAGCCGAAGGCGATGGGGTCGTGGATTATGTGGATAGCAGCAAGATTGTGGTGAAATATGACTTCGATGAACAAGACCGCTTAGTAAGTTTCACCGGTGAATATAAAACCTATAAGCTTGCGAAGTTTCGCCGTACAAACCAAAGCACTTGCATCAACTTGACGCCTATTGTGCGCAAAGGTGACCGCGTGAAGAAAGGACAACCTTTGTGTGAAGGTTATGCAACTCAAGGCGGCGAGCTGGCATTGGGTCGCAACCTCTTGGTTGCCTTCATGCCTTGGCGTGGTTACAACTTCGAGGATGCTATTGTTATCTCGGAACGTGTAGTTAGAGAAGACATCTACACATCCATTCATATTGATGAATATGAGCTGGAGGTACGCGACACCAAGCGCGGCGAAGAAGAACTCACTTCCGAAATCCCCAACGTGGGAGAAGATGCCATCCGTCACTTGGATGAAAACGGCATAGTGAAGATAGGCACCTTTGTGAGAGAGGGAGACATACTAGTAGGTAAAATCACTCCTAAGGGCGAATCAGACCCCACTCCAGAAGAAAAACTGCTGCGCGCTATCTTCGGCGATAAAGCCGGTGATGTGAAAGATGCCTCTCTGCGCCTGCCGCCCGCAGTAGAAGGGGTGGTAATCAACACCAAGTTGTTTGCCCGCTCGCGCAAAGACAAAGACCTGCGCAAAAAAGCCAAAGACGAAGTGAAAAAACTAATGGACACTTACTCCAAAAAATTGGCTGAATTGCGCAGTACCATGATTGACAAGCTGGCGCAGCTGCTCGAAGGCAAGGTGTCGCAAGGGGTGAAACATAAATTTGGTGATGAGCTTATATCGAAGGGCACCAAATTCACCCGTAAGAACATAGAGCAAAACCTCTTCCCTAAGAAAAACCCATACAGTGACGAAAGCATGTACAACGTGCCGGAAGAGGTGAACCTCATCGCCGAGGTGCGCTTGGAAGGCTGGACAGAAGACGAAAAAACCAATGAATTGGTAGCTAAGTTGGTAGCCAACTACCAGCGTGCTCGCAACGAGGTCATTGCTTGGTTCAAGCGTGAACGTTTCAACTTGGAAGTAGGCGACGAGCTGCCCGCCGGTATTTTGAAACTCGCTAAAGTGTATATCGCCCAGAAGCGTAAACTGAAAGTGGGAGATAAAATGGCGGGGCGTCACGGTAATAAAGGGGTGGTAGCCAAAATCGTGCGTATAGAAGACATGCCATTCCTTGAAGACGGTACCCCCGTAGATATCGTTCTTAACCCGCTGGGTGTACCTTCGCGTATGAACATCGGGCAGCTCTATGAAACGGTGCTCGGTTGGGCAGGTAAAAAACTAGGACGCAGATACGCTACCCCCATCTTTGATGGTGCCAAGCTCGAAGACATCGAAAAAGAGATTCAAGAAGCCGGCTTGCCTCCCTTGGGGCGTACTTATCTGTATGATGGCTTGACCGGTGAACGCTTCGAGCAGCCCGTTACCGTAGGGGTAATGTATATGCTCAAGCTGGGGCACATGGTAGATGACAAAATGCACGCCCGTTCTATTGGTCCTTACTCGCTCATCACGCAACAGCCCTTGGGTGGTAAAGCCCAGTTCGGTGGTCAGCGTTTTGGTGAGATGGAAGTGTGGGCACTTGAAGCTTTCGGCGCTGCTCACATCCTGCGTGAAATCCTTACCGTGAAGTCAGATGACGTGGTAGGACGTGCCAAAGTGTACGAAAGCATAGTGAAGGGTGAGCCCTTCCCCGAGCCGGGAGTGCCCGAGTCGTTCAATGTATTGGTACATGAGCTGCGCGGCTTAGCTCTCGAGGTAACTTTCCATGATAGAGAAGACCTGAAACGCATCAAAGAATTGACAGAAAAATGATTCGTTGGAGTAAGCCCCTTGCTGGGGCTTGCTCTTCTTTCTCTTATTCTCAATCTTTTAATTTAAGCTCCAAACCTGAAATATACGATATGGCATTCGGCAGAAGCAAAAAAGTAAGCAGCAATTTCGAGGCTATTACCATTAGCCTTGCATCGCCGGAATCAATCCTTGATAGCTCTTACGGGGAAGTAACCCAACCCGAGACTATCAACTACAGAACCTACAAGCCGGAGATGGGCGGTCTTTTCTGTGAGCGCATCTTCGGACCGGTCAAAGATTATGAATGTCACTGTGGCAAATACAAACGGATTCGTTACAAAGGCATCGTTTGCGACCGCTGCGGGGTAGAAGTAACCGAGAAGAAAGTGCGGCGTGAGCGAATGGGGCATATTGAGCTCGTAGTGCCGGTGGCTCATATCTGGTACTTCCGTTCTTTGCCTAACAAAATAGGCTATTTGCTGGGCTTGTCTTCCAAAAAGCTCGACCAAATCATTTATTATGAGCGCTATGTTGTGATTCAGCCCGGTATTTTGGAAGAAGAGGGCGTCTCTTATCTCGACTTCCTCACCGAAGACGAATATTTGGATATTTTAGATAAACTGCCTCGAGAAAACCAAATGCTTGATGACAGTGACCCCCGAAAGTTTATTGCTAAAATGGGGGGCGAGGCATTGGAGATGCTTCTGTCGCGCATCGACTTGGATAAACTCTCTTATGAGTTGCGCCATCAGGCAGCCAACGATAGCTCACAGCAGCGTCGTGCCGAGGCGCTCAAGCGCCTGCGCATAGTGCGTGCTTTCCAAGAAGCACAAAAGAAAATAGAGAACCGTCCGGAGTGGATGATTGTGCGCATGGTACCGGTGATTCCGCCCGAGTTGCGCCCCTTGGTGCCTCTGGACGGCGGACGCTTCGCTACCTCAGACCTCAACGAGTTGTATCGTCGGGTGATTATCCGCAACAATCGTTTGAAGCGCCTGCTTGAAATCAAAGCGCCGGAGGTGATTCTGCGTAACGAAAAGCGTATGCTTCAAGAAGCGGTAGATTCACTCTTCGACAATTCGCGTAAGGTCAATGCCGTGAAAGCAGAAGGCAACCGCGCTTTGAAGTCGCTTTCCGATACCTTGAAAGGAAAACAGGGGCGCTTCCGTCAAAACCTCTTGGGTAAGCGTGTTGACTATTCCGGGCGTTCGGTGATTGTGGTAGGTCCAGAATTGAAAATGCACGAGTGTGGCTTGCCCAAAGACATGGCAGCCGAGTTGTTCAAGCCTTTCATCATCCGGAAGCTGATTGAGCGCGGGATAGTAAAAACTGTAAAGACTGCCAAGAAAATAGTGGACCGCAAGGACCCTGTCATTTGGGACATCTTGGAAAATGTGTTGAAAGGGCATCCCGTATTGCTCAACCGTGCACCTACTTTGCACCGCTTGGGTATTCAGGCATTCCAGCCTAAATTGATTGAAGGCAAAGCTATCCAGTTGCACCCCTTGGTATGTACGGCTTTCAACGCCGACTTCGACGGTGACCAAATGGCAGTGCACGTGCCTTTGAGCAACGAGGCTATCCTTGAAGCATCGCTATTGATGCTTTCTACTCACAACATCTTGAGCCCTGCCAACGGTGCCCCCATTGCTGTGCCTTCGCAAGACATGGTGTTGGGCTTGTATTACCTCACCAAAGGGCGTCGCAGCACCGAAGACAAGCCAGTACCGGGTGAAGGCAAGATTTTCTACTCGCCCGAAGAGGTAATCATTGCTTTGAATGAGGGTAAAATTTCGAAACACGCCTTCATCAAAGTGAAAGTGAAAGTGAAAGAGGGGGAACAGCTTGTGGAAAAAATGATTGAAACTGTTGCCGGGCGTGTTATCTTCAATCAGTTTGTGCCCGAGCAAGTTGGCTTCATCAACGAGCTGCTCACCAAGAAAAAACTGCAGAAAATCATCTCGCTGGTGCACAAAGAGGCGGGCGTGCCAGCAACTGCCAAATTCCTTGACGACATCAAGGAGCTGGGCTATACTATGGCATACAAAGGGGGCTTGTCTATTGGCTTAGGGGATATCCTTGTGCCCGAAGAAAAACAGAAACTTATTGAAAAAGCTAAAGAAGAGGTAGAAAGCATCTACCAAAACTATATGATGGGTCTGATTACCGATAACGAACGCTACAATCAGGTAATCGACATTTGGACTCGTGTAAACAACAAGCTGACGAACATCTTGCTTGATAAAATGCGCGACGACGACCAGGGCTTCAACCCTGTATTTATGATGATGGATTCCGGTGCTCGCGGTTCTAAAGAGCAGATTCGTCAGCTGGGCGGTATGCGTGGTTTGATGGCAAAACCACAAAAGAGCTTGCAAGGCTCGGTAGGTGCTATCATCGAAAACCCCATCTTGTCGAACTTTAAAGAAGGGCTTGACGTACTCGAATACTTTATTTCTACTCATGGTGCCCGCAAAGGTTTGGCAGATACCGCTTTGAAGACAGCTGACGCCGGTTATTTGACTCGCCGCTTGGTGGATGTAGCCCAAGATGTGATTGTGAACGAAGAGGATTGTGGCACTCTGCGAGGCATCGTCATCGGCGCTCTCAAAAACGAAGAGGAGATAGTAGAGCCCATCAGCGAACGTATTCTGGGGCGGGTGTCTGTGCACGACATATACGACCCCATCACCGATGAGTTGATTGTACGCTCAGGCGAAGAAATCACCGAAGAGATAGCTGCACGCATAGAAGAATCAGCCATCGAGGAAGTGGAAGTGCGTTCTGTGCTGACTTGCGAAAGCAAACGTGGTGTTTGTCGCAAGTGCTATGGGCGCAACTTGGCTACCGGTCGCATGGTAGAAATAGGAGAGGCTGTAGGTGTTATTGCCGCCCAGTCGATTGGTGAGCCTGGTACGCAGCTGACACTACGTACCTTCCACGTAGGGGGTACCGCCTCCAACATTGCCGTGGATGCTAACTTGAAAGCCAAATTCCCCGGTGTTGTTGAGTTTGAAAACATGCGTGTGATTCGTGGGGTTACTACCGATGGGCAAGAAGCCGATATCGTCTTCTCTCGTATGGGCGAAGTGAAAATAGTGGACCCCAAAACCAAAAAGGTATTGGTAACCAACCACGTGCCTTATGGGGCAGTTCTACATGTGAAAGAAGGCGATACCTTACAGAAAGGAGATGTGATTTGCGAGTGGGATGCCTACAACGCTCTTATCCTTTCAGAAGTGGGGGGTAAGGTTTCTTACGAAGCCATCATCGAAGGTATAACCTGCAAAGAAGAGGTGGACGAACAAACCGGCTTCCGCGAAAAAATTATTGTGGAGTCTAAGGATAAAACCAAGAACCCCGCCATCATCATTACTACCGAAAGCGGCGAGGTGAAGAGCTACAACATACCGGTAGGGGCTTATGTGGTTGCCAAAGAAGGAACTACCATCAAACCCGGTCAGGTGTTGGCTAAAATACCGCGTGCCATGGGTAAAACCCGCGACATCACTGGTGGTTTGCCTCGTGTAACCGAATTGTTCGAAGCCCGTAACCCTTCGAACCCCGCAATAGTGAGCGGCATCGATGGTATTGTGAAGTTTGGCAGCATCAAACGAGGCAACCGTGAGATTATAGTGGAAGCCAAAGACGGGGTACAGAAGAAATACATGGTGCCCTTGTCGAAACACATCTTAGTACAGGATGGTGATTTCGTGAAAGCTGGCGCGCCGCTTTCCGACGGTACCATTACCCCAAGTGACATCTTGGCTATCAAAGGACCGACGGCTGTACAGGCTTATTTGGTAAACGAAATTCAGGAAGTGTATCGCCTACAAGGGGTGAAAATCAACGACAAGCACATTGAAGTGATTGTGCGTCAGATGATGCAAAAAGTAGAGGTGATTGACCCCGGAGATACAGACTTCTTGCCCGGCGAGTTGGTAGAAAAGTGGCGCTTCCGTGAGGAAAACGACCGTATCCTAGAGTTGAAGATAGTGGAGGACCCCGGCGACTCCAATCGCTTCAGCCCAGGACAGCCCGTGAGCATGCGTGAGCTACGCGACGAAAACTCGGTGCTGCGCCGCAAAGACTTGCGGCTGGTAAAAGTGCGTGATGCCCGTCCTGCGGTAGCAAAACCCACGCTGCAAGGTATCACACAAGCGTCGTTGGGTACCGAGAGCTTCATCTCGGCGGCATCGTTCCAAGAAACCACCAAGGTACTGAGCGAGGCAGCCGTAGCGGCTAAAACCGATGAACTCTTGGGCTTGAAAGAAAACGTGATTGTTGGGCACCTCATTCCCGCTGGTACAGGCATCCGCCGCTATCAAGACTACATCGTGCTCTCGAAAGAAGAGTATGAAAAGACTTTGCAGGCAGAAGCTGCTCAAAAGGAAGAAGAGGAAAAGCCCAAACGCCGCAAAAGCACCCGCAAAGCAAAAACCAAATAACAAGCAGCACTGGATATGACCTTTGCCGAAGGCGCCCGTTTGTATGTCGGGCGCCTTTTTTGTATCTTCAATGCTGTTTTTGAAACTATCGGAGTAGCCATGCAAGACGACAAAATCCCAAACATCGACGTAGAGATATCCGAAGAAATCGCCCAAGGCATATATTCCAACTTGGCTATGATAGCCCATTCGCCAAGCGAGTTTGTTTTGGATTTTCTTCAAATGCTGCCGGGCATGCCCAAAGCCAAAGTAAAAACTCGGGTCATTATGACCCCCGAACACGTCAAGCGTTTTTTACTGGCGCTGGAAAACAACATCAGAAAATACGAGGCAAATTTTGGGGAAATCAAGCTTGAAACGGGCAAAAATCAGCCATTCCCCTACAACGGACCAATAGGTGAAGCCTGATGCAGTACACGATTTATCCGGAAACGCTTGTTTTTCTGCAAGAGCTAAAGCAGCACAACAACCGCGAGTGGATGATTGCCCACCGGGAGGCTTATGAACAAGCCAAGCAAAATTTTTCGGAATTTGTAGAAGCCTTCATCCAAGCAAGCATACACCTTCACCATCAGGAAAACCTGACTGCTGCACAGTGCATTTTTCGTCTGGCGCGTGATACGCGTTTTAATAAAGACAAAACCCCCTATAAAACCAACTTTGGGGCATTGATAGCGCCCGGGGGGCGCAAGAGTCCTTTCGCAGGCTTTTATTTACACATAGAGCCAGGCGCTTCTTTTGTGGCAGCGGGTTTATATGCCCCTTCGGCTGCTATGCAGAAGGCTGTGCGTCAAGAAATATACTACGAGCAAGACAAGTGGCTTGCACTTTTGCAACAAACTACCTTTGTGCGTTATTTTCCCGAGGTAGAGGGCGAGCTACTGCAACGCTTACCGAAAGAATTTGCCGATGCGCCCGAAGCATTGCAGCTATCGCTACGTCGCAAACGGTGGATTGTGCGTAAAGCCTGCAGCGATGAAGAGGTGCTCTCTGCCGCTTTCCCCAACCTGCTGCTTACTTATGCTACGGTGGCACAACCCTTGATTGGCTTTCTGAACACAGCTCTGGAAGACATGAAAGAATCCTGATACCTCTTGACTTGAATCCTTCCATTCCTTGCAAATTTTGTTAATTTTGAGCCTCATGCTACTTTTTTATTAAATTCAGGTACTATGCTTCGATACCGAATGTTTTGTGTGCTTTTGGGGCTGATGCTGGTAAGTGGAGTAGCCTCGGCACAATCGAGCAAATACGAGTCTATTTTCACGCAGGCAGTACAATATACCGATGCTCAACAGTGGGCAGAAGCTGCCCGTCTGTGGGCACAATTGCGACTGAGTGCCCCGGATAACCCTTATGAGGTGGAAGCCTATTATTTTTCTGCCCTTTGCGCTTTTCGAATGGAGCAGTACGACGATGCAGAAGCCTTGTTGCTCAACATATTGAACCGCATTACCCCTTGGGAACGTGTAGATGAAGTTTTTTATTTACTTGCCAACATAGCTTTTGAAAAACAGGAGGACCCACTGGCTTTCCGTTATATAGAAAAAATAAACAACATAGAACTGCACAATGCAGCCAACAACATGAAGGGCTACTACTTGCAAAGTCGCCCAAGAAAGGTGCTGGAAAACTTGCTGTCTTTGTATCCCGACGACTTATTTTTGGCGCAAATCTTTGTCAATCACTTGGCAAAATATGCACGCGATGTAGAAGATATTGCCTTGATGAAACGCCTGATTGCCAAGTATGATTTGAATGTGCCCGAATCAGTAGCCATAGAGGTTGTACGTCCGCGGAGTGATACCCTCTACGCCGTGTTTTTTTACAACTTCGGACTGAATGCCTTGAAATCCGGTGATACGCTCACTTACAGGAAGCAGATGATGTACTCGCCCGGGGCTGCTGTTTTTTGGGGGGCTAAGGCAGCAGAAGCCATCACCGATTCCCTTGGGAAGCGTTGGGTATTGGTTGCCTACGATTGGCAAAAGGTAAAAGACTCTTTGTTGGTGTGGGCAGAATACGGTGAGTTTGCCTTTACCGACCTGATAATAGCCTCGCCCGAACCGGATGCCTTGATGCGGCAGTTGCGCTTGGCAGAGCACTTGGGCGTGCCCCTGCTGCAGGTGTTCAACAATGACGAACATCTGGCTGCCTTGCCATTGAGCATCCTGATGCAGCCCCCTGCTATTTATGAAGCGCGGGCGGTGGCAGACTTCCTTACGCAGAAAATGAAAACGCAAGGTATTCTGCTTTATACCGAAGAGATGGTCGCAGAAGCACAAAAAAAAGTAGAACAGCTGCGTGCTGAGGGTATAAATATCACCGCTCGACAGCTCAAAACTGAAGATTTGCCCAACCTTTCCACTTTGCTGAATGAATGGGGTATTGCTTCGGCGCAGTTTGTTTACTGCCTCAGCAATAGTCAGTTGTTCGAAAAGCTTATTCTACAGTATTGGAAAGACAAAGCACTCAACAACCTGCTGTTGGTGCCCGAAGCGTGGCTTCTGCATGGGCATCTGGAAGCCGCAGTGCTTAGCAGCATGCCCATTTATTTTATAGCCCCGCATTTCTGCCCTTTCAACACTAAGGAGCCTTTCCTTGAAAAATTCAATTGGTGGGCGTATCGCATTGCTCACCGCGGCAACTACCGCCAACCCCCGGTGCAGGCTTATCTGACTTATGACGCTCTACGTCTGCTGGGGCACGCCTTAAAAGACGATGCTGCCACCGGCTGGCTGTCGCTTGCTGGGGAAGTACCCTCTGCTACGACCTTGCGCCCGTATTTGTTCAAAAAAGAGAAAAAGGGAGGGCTTGTCAATACTTTTGTGCCTATCCTGAAATATGAAGCAGAAAAAATACAGATTGTAAACTATCCTGTTAAAAACTAACTTTCCATACCATGAATACCGACAAAAGTGTAATTCTGTTCGAGCGGGCAAAAAAAGTGATTCCCGGTGGAGTGAACTCGCCAGTGCGCGCTTTTCAAGCAGTGGGCGGGCAGCCTTTGTTTATCAAAAAAGCAGAAGGCGCTTATCTCTACGACGAAGACGGAAATCGCTATATCGACTGCATCAACTCTTGGGGACCCATGATATTGGGGCATGCCTATGCACCTGTGCTGGAGGCTATTCAAAGGGCAGCTGCTGATTCGCCTTCCTTCGGAGCTCCCACGCGCCTTGAGGTGGAAATGGCTGAGCTGATTGTTTCGATGGTGCCTTCCGTGGAGATGGTGCGCATGGTGAACTCTGGTACCGAAGCCACCATGTCGGCAATTCGTTTGGCACGTGGCTATACGGGGCGCCACAAAATCATCAAATTTGAAGGCTGTTATCATGGGCATGGCGACTCCTTCCTGATTGCTGCTGGCAGCGGTGCGGCTACCACTGGCGCGCCCAACAGCCCGGGCGTAACCCCTGGCACTGCCCAAGACACGCTCATAGCGCCCTACAATGATTTGCAGGCAGTGGAAGCTTTAATTGCACAATACCCTGAACAGATTGCAGCTATTATTGTAGAACCAGTAGCTGGCAACATGGGCTGTGTTTTGCCCAAGCCGGGTTATTTGCAAGGCTTGCGCGACCTCTGCGACAAGCACGGCATTGTGCTCATTTTTGATGAAGTAATGACCGGTTTTCGCTTGGCACCCGGTGGTGCCCAAGAGCGCTTCGGTGTATTTCCTGACCTTACGACCTTGGGCAAAATCATAGGCGGAGGCATGCCTGTAGGGGCTTATGGTGGCAAACGCGAGATAATGGAAAAGGTGTCGCCTTCGGGAAAGGTATATCAGGCGGGCACCTTGTCGGGTAATCCCGTGGCAATGGCTGCCGGATTGGCTATCTTGCGCGAGTTGCGCGAAAACTCAGCAATATATGCTCGCCTCGAAAGCATCGGCGATAAGCTCTATAAGGGCATGAAGGGAGAACTCGAAAAGCGTGGGTTACATTACACGATGAATAAAATAGGCTCCATGCTGAATGTCTTCTTTACAGAGCAAACCGTATATGATTTTACAACAGCCAAAAGTTGTGATCTTCAGTTGTTTGCCAAATATTTTCAAGCCATGTTGCGTAGAGGGGTGTATCTGGCGCCTTCGCAGTTTGAAAGTTGGTTTTGCTCGGCTGCTTTGAGCGAAGAAGACATCCAGCATATCATTCAAGCTCATGCAGATGCTTTAGATGAAATCATCAATCAAAAGGCATAATAAAACTCCGTTTATGAAAAAATATATTTCAGTATTTGCTGTTGCCTTGACGGTGGTGCTCATCGACCAAATGGTTAAACTGTGGGTAGCGGGAAATATGCAGCTGGGTGAAGAAATCCCCATATTCGATGGTTGGTTCAAGCTGCATTATACCTTAAACGAAGGAATGGCTTTTGGAGCTACTTTTGGTGGAAGCTATGGCAAATTGCTGCTTACTACCTTCCGTATCCTTGCAATGGGAGCTATCACCTATTACCTTATTCATATTGTGAAAAAAGGCATGCCGCGTGCTTTGCAATATTGTGTCGCCTTGGTTTTGGGCGGGGCGTTGGGCAATCTTATTGATAGTGTTTTCTATGGTGTTTGGCTGAACAACGCGCCTTTGTATGCCCCCACTCCTTGGTTTTACGGACAAGTGGTGGATATGTTTTATATAGACATATGGGAGGGCTATGTACCCAGATGGGTACCTTTGATTGGTGGCGACTATATGGCATTGTGGCCCATTTTCAATGTTGCCGATGCTGCCATTTTTGTAAGTGTACTCACTATTTTGCTTTTTCAAAAGCGTTTTTTTGGGGAGCATAGCAAGAGAGAAGTACAGCACCCGCCGGCAAAAGCAGAGCCTGAAACCACATCGCTTGAGTGAAAAAACAGGTGGGCTATATCCGAATAGCTCACCTGTTTTTGTGTTTTATTCATCTTCGTCTTTCATTCCTCTTCATCTTTCATCTGATTGAAAGATAGGTCGTCTCTGTCCTTCAATTTTTTGTCTTTTACTTTTCTGTTCAAAAATTCATTGATTTTATCGATATCGTAAGTACTGTTGATTTCTCCGAATGAATTGATTGTAATATCGAAGCCTTCCAGTTCGGGGTGTACCCTGGGTTTTTGCTTTTCTTTGATTCGTTTGCTTTGCTTGCTCATGGCTGTAGTTGTTTTTTTAAAAAGGATTTAGAATAACAACAGAGCTGCCCTTGTGAGAGTTTCTTGTAAACTACTGAAAAAGCAACATCTTCTGTGATTTCACTTTTGCCAAAGCAATAGAAAAAGTTATTTTTGTGCATATCGTTAAATATTAAATTCATTGTTATGAGCGTTTTGGTCAATAAGAATTCTCGCGTCATCGTTCAGGGGTTCACGGGCTCTGAAGGTACTTTTCACGCGGAACAAATGATAGAATACGGCACAAATGTGGTAGGGGGGGTAACTCCCGGCAAAGGGGGGCAAAAGCATTTGGACCGTCCGGTATTCAACACTGTAAAGGAGGCAGTGGAGCAGGTGCAAGCCAACGTATCTATTATTTTTGTGCCTCCGGCGTTTGCTGCCGATGCCATCATGGAAGCCGCTGATGCTGGTATTGAGGTGATTATTGCCATCACTGAGGGTATTCCTGTACGTGACATGATGTATGTAAAGGAATACTTAAAAGGCAAGAAGGCTCGTTTGATAGGTCCCAACTGCCCGGGTGTGATTACCCCCGGCGAGGCTAAAGTGGGCATTATGCCCGGCTTTGTTTTTAAACCCGGCAAAATTGGCATTGTATCGAAGTCGGGTACCCTCACTTACGAAGCTGCCGACCAAGTAGTGAAAGCAGGCTTGGGGATTTCTACTGCTATCGGCATTGGTGGCGACCCTATTATCGGCACCTCAACCAAAGAAGCCGTAGAACTGCTGATGAACGACCCCGAAACCGAAGGTATTATCATGATTGGCGAAATAGGCGGTGGCATGGAAGCCGAAGCTGCTCGCTGGATTAAAGAGCATGGCACTAAGCCGGTAGTTGGTTTCATTGCCGGACAGACTGCCCCCAAAGGACGTCGTATGGGGCACGCAGGGGCTATTGTGGGCGGCAAAGACGATACCGCACAAGCTAAAATGAAGATTATGGCAGAGTGTGGCGTTCATGTGGTGAAATCGCCTGCTGAAATAGGCAGCACCATGGTGGAAGCTTTGAAGGCAGCAGCCAACGTATAATAAGCCTTACAGACCAAATCAAGGTTTACAAGAGAGCTCGGCAGTTTTATGTGCCGAGCTTTTGGTTTTTTTAAGACATCTTGTCGGGTTAAGGTGCCATCTTGTCTTGAAAAATGCCATGGTATATCTTTTGCACTGTACACTGTAAAAATGAAAGAGAAAGGAGGGATTGAGTGATGTTGTCGGCTGATAAACGATTGAGCAAACAACTGGCAAAGCAAGCGCAATGCCTATCGGTAACGCAAGGCGGTATTGCTCCTACAAGGGTGCAGCTTCAGCAAGCTGCAAACGCCTACGTTGCCGAGTTCTACACCCCTACGTTGGAATATGAAAACTATGGTGTGGAAATACAAAATGGGCAGTTGGTGGTATTTACCCACAATGAATTGACCCACAATGAGGAGGGCATGGTATTCCCCATGTTTATGGGGGTATATCCTATTTTGCCGCATGTGGATGCGCAGCGCATCGAAGCCATTTTTGAAGATGGTATTTTGCGGATAATTGCACCATTTCGCGAGGGCATCCAAAACCTCAACAAAAAAATACAGATTAAGAAAACAGGTAACAATCACTAAAAATAAAGGCTCTCTTTGCAACCAAAGAGGAGCCTTATTGTTTATAGGCGAAACGGAGAATCAGGGTCTGCTTTGACTGAATTTTTCCATTTCTCTGTCGAAAGTCTGCTTAAATTTTTCGTAGTCATAGTCGATGCGCATACGCTCTTCGCGCGAAAGTTTTTGCATGCGCTCGTTGTAAGCTTCCAGCAGTTTTTCAGAAGCCAACTCAATGGCTATATAGGTTTTGTATTTACCTTCTTGGGTTTTTACCTGCTTTTCACAGATGGTGCGAATACCGTTCAGCTCTTGATTCACTACTTCGCGGTTCAAGCTTTCGTAGCGTTCTTCTACTTCTTCGCGGTTGTTAAACTCACGTGAGTTTACGTAGTTGTCAGTAACTCCTTTCAAAACGGTAGATATGCTGGCAGCCAATTCGGCGCGAGCGTTGCTCAGTGCTTTCTTTTTGGCAGTCATTTGGTCGTAGCTCTCGCCGATTGCATTGGCACGGAAGACCTCTTTGTTGGTCCAGTATTCAGGACCGGAGCAAGGCACAATCACTTCTTTTTCGTCGGGTGGCAAAGTTGCTTTTTTCTTACATGCGCTGAAGAGCAGCATGCCACTCAATAGAAATACGCTTAAATAGATGCCCCTTTTCATAACTATTTTCGTTTGATGTTCGACACTTAGTATTATACACATTTTTGATGCCAAACTATTGTGTTAATAAAAGATTTTATGAAACCTGTATGCGAAGCCATTGGAAAAAAGCTTGGAATGCCCTGGCACGGTGGCTTATTTCATTTTTTTCTTGCAATGACATTTCCGCAAAAGTGCGTTTTTCACCTTCGGGGCAGAAGACCGGGTCATAACCAAAACCTTCTGCACCGCGGGGTGTTTCTGTGATTCTCCCTTCTACGATGCCTTCAAAGAGGTGTTCTTGTCCTTCGGCATCGATGAAGGCAATACAGGTGCGGAAGCGTGCTTGCCGGTTTTTGATGCCTTGCAGTTCTGCAAGTAATTTTTTTATGTTGTCTTGGTCGTTTTTTTGAGGACCCGCGTAGCGTGCCGAGTACACACCGGGAGCCCCCTGCAGAGCGACTACTTCCAAGCCCGTATCGTCGGAAAAAACCGGTATTTTATAGTGTTGCCACACATGGCGGGCTTTGAGTAGGGCATTGCCTTCGAGGGTGCTTGCAGTTTCGGCAATGTCTTCGGTGCAACCTATGTCGTCTAAGCTAAGCAGCGAAAAAGGAAGTCCTGCTTCCTGAAAAAGCTTTTGAACTTCCTTTAGTTTGTTTGCATTGTGGGTAGCGAAACAAAGGGTTTCCATTATTCGGGCAGGATGCGGTTTTTTACTTCTATTTCAAAGATAAGAGGTTCATAAGGGGGAATGGCACCACTTCCTTTTTTACCATATGCCACAGATGAGGGGATAAACAAAATACCTCGCTCGCCTACATGCATTTGTGAAACACCTATCTGCCAGCCTTCTATCACGGTGCTTCGGCTTATGGGGTCATTGCTGTCTGTTTGGTTTTTATTACGCGGAAAGAGAAAAAACCTAAAATCGCTGTTGCTGTCATAGGTTTTGTCTTCAATAGAGCGGAGGGTATAGTCCACGACTACATTGACGGAATCGCCTACTTGTTCGGCGCCATCGGGGGGGGCTATGATACGCAGATATTTTACGCCTTTTTCCAGCTCTATCACGCCGCTATAAGCTTTGCGGGCAATGTAGTCATCGATAAGTTGGGCATCCGTTTTTAGAGCTTTTAGTTCCAAATCTACACGTATGGGAGAGTAGGGCGGCATAAATGGCGTGCCCCGTTCGCCATAGCCGCGCAGATAGTTGGTAAGGAAA
The DNA here is from genome assembly GCF_011761635.1 of Thermonema lapsum. NCBI lineage: Bacteria > Pseudomonadati > Bacteroidota > Cytophagia > Cytophagales > Thermonemataceae > Thermonema > Thermonema lapsum. The sequence continues at coordinate 482,666 of NZ_JAASRN010000002.1, read as the reverse complement.
ATGCCGCTTTGTCCCGGCTTCATCAAGTCCACCATTTGGCTGATGCCAATAGGAAGTATCAGGGTATTGTAGGCATAGTTGGTGTTGTAAGGAAAGCGCAAGGTATCGTTGCCGCCACGCTTGTAGCGGTCGTCAATCAGGGTTTCGTAGGGTAGGAGATACGTTTCGTATTGAACGAAAACATGATGGCATAAAGAGTCATTGGCTTGTTCATTGCTGGTGGGGGTGCCTTCAATGAGGTAATAAATGCCGTTTTCGGTTTTTTGCATTTGCAGCCCCTTGTCGGCAATGTATTGCTGAATAATGCTTTCGTTTTCTTTGAGTTTTCTTGCCAGAAACTCTGCTTGCTCGTTCTTATTTTTGCATGCGCTCAGACTAAGGAGCGTCAGCAGGCTGATTGCTATACAGACTCGCTTCATGGTTTATTCTTTCTTTATTTTATTTTCTTTCCGCACATCCACTACTTCTACATCGAAAATAAGGATGGAGTTGGGTGGAATGGCTTTGCCCATTTGCCTTGAGCCGTAACCTAAGTAAGAAGGAATAATCAGTTTGCCTTTTTCGCCTTTACGGAAAAGGGCAATGCCTTCGTCCCATCCTTTGATTACCTCGCCCTTGCCCAGCACAAATTCAAAAGGTTGCGCATCTTTGTTGGACTCGATGAGGGTGTCGGGTTTAGAAAGCAGCTGTAAAGAGTAATACACGCTTACTATGTCGCCCGGCTGGGCAGTTGGTCCTTCGGTTTGTTTTTCTTTGATGTAATACAAACCGTTTTTTGTGGAGTCGGCAGTGAAGCCATTCTTTTTGAGATATTCGCGTATTTGAGCACGCTCGGTGGCTTCTACTTGAGCGCGCTGTTTTTGCTCCATTTCCTCAAATTGCTTTTTAAAGTAGTCTTGTGTTTTGACATCCAAGATGCTGACGACATATTCTATCTCACTGCCGGGCATAAGGTATTCGGGAGGTTCCGACATACCGATTTGCTTGACCACGGAATCCAGAGGTACCCAAATACGGGCGCTGTCGCCATTGTGCAGTTTCAAAAACGGCTCTAAAAAGGAACCTTTAGGTGGGTTGACAATGAGGCGGTAGAGGATAGGTGTGTTGGGATAGGTAGTCTGCAAGAGGGTGTCTTCGCCTTTACGTGTGGTGCCTTTTACTTGCAAATGAAACGACACCAGACTGCCATCGGTGATGAGCGTGGAGTCTGGGTTACTGCGCAATACTTGGTAGCGCACACCAGAGGGGAGTTTTTCTATGTTCTCTTTGCAGCTCGAAAAGAGAACCGTCAACAAAAGCATGCTTAGCCATGAGAAACGAGAGTGGGTCATAAGGTTTTTATCTTTTAACGGTTAATAATTGTTCTTTATATTTCGGTAACAAACTTAAAAATAATTTTTCGGTTTCTTCGAGAGAGGCGTAAGAAGCTCCGCCGGCAGCATTTTTGTGTCCGCCACCATTAAAATGTGCTTGGGCAAACTCGTTCACGGGGAAGTCGCCAATGGAACGGAACGATATTTTTGTTTTTCCTTCTTTCTCCATGAAGATGGCTGCAAAGACAATGTTGCGAATAGAAAGGGCGTAGTTTACAAAACCTTCGGTATCGCCCTTTTCTGAGGAGAAACGCTCTTGCTCTTCGGCGCTCAGTGTAAAATAGGCAGTACGCAGTTCTGGCAATACCCGTAGTTTTTCCGATAACAAATACCCCAGCAGCCGGAGGCGATTTTCTGAGTTGTTGTCATAAATCCGGTAATGGATGGTGGAGGTGGGCACGCCTATGTCTATCAGATGCCCGGCTATTTCGTGTACTTCGCGGCTGGTTGAAGGGTACTTGAACGAGCCGGTGTCGGTAACTATGCCGGCGTAGATAGCTTCGCCAATGTGGGGGTCGAGTAAAGGCAGGTCGCCCATGGCAGCTATTAGGCGATAGACCAGTTGGGCGGTTGCCGCAGCTTCTTGGTCCCAAAAATGAAAGGTACCTTTCATGCTGGGGGCAATGTGGTGGTCAAGCAGCAAGCTGGGCTTATCTACGCTACAAAACAGTGGCTCCAGAGCTTCCATGCGGGAAGGTACCGAAAAGTCGAGGTATGCCACCAAATCGCAACTATCAATGATTTGTTTGATTTCTTCTGTCTTGCTTTCTTCAAAAACAATCACTTCGTTTTCTTGGGGTAGCCATTCCAAAAAGGCAGGATACACGCTGGGGCTGATGACGGTGGGCTGATGCCCTTTCTTTTTCAGGTAGCGTGCCAGCCCTAAGGCAGAGCCTAAGGCATCGGCGTCGGGGTTGTGGTGCATGGTAATAGCTACCTTTTTGGGAGCCGATAGAAATTCTTGCAGCGCTTTGACTGTATCGGTTTGTATCGACGGACTTTCCAACATAACTGTTTTATTGTGTTCGAATTAGCAAATATCGCAAATAAAGTAGAATGAAAGACTGCACGGAAACTTATCAATGCTGAAGCAGGCGGTCGTATAAGGCAGCGGGCGGGGGGCAAGGTGCGAAGTGCTCTATGATGTTGCCTTCCGGGCTGAGCAGCAAAACAAAAGGAGTTTCTTCATTGAAGAAACGCAGCTTGTAGCGTTCGGGCAGCTGACGAAATAGGAAATAGCCGGCAATGGCATGGCGGCGACTCCAGGTACGCAAGGGAGGGTATTGTACATATTGCTCGAATATCTCTTGGCAGGAAGCGCAATCTTTTTCAGCAATGACTGCCCAAATCAAGCGGTATTGGTTGTTTTTGGCTTTCCGCAGCGCTGCTCGGTAATGTTGTTCATAGTCGAACAAAGCGGCGGCATCCAAGTTATTTAAGGTACTGAGCAAGCTGTCCGTAAGCAAAGGAGCGGGCAGATACCCTGCTATTTCGGCTTGTTTGCGCTCTTTGGTGTTCACAATAAACAAAGCGGGCAAAGAGCGGTAGTGCAACAGAGCGCGTAGCGGGCGGCTCGAAAACTGTGAAATATCTGCCAAATAAGGTGTGAAATAAGGCTGCAGACGAAGTCGCAAAGAGTCTTCTAACCATGTTTCTACAAACAGGCGCTTGCAGGCGTAGCACTCGGCATGTGTAAGCCATACTAACAAAAGCTGCCCACTGCGTTTAGCAATTTTGAGTACTTCTTGCCATTCTCGCGGCATGGCGACACTTGCCGAGTCGTAGCGCGCAAGCATGCGCTTTTCCAAAGCCTGCGTTTGCATCTGCCTTGCCCATTCATATGCCCGGAAGCCGCTTTTTTGCCACTTTAAGCTGCCATCGGGCGCATAAAGCAGCAAGGCAGGCAGCTGTCCAGAGGGCACAGTTTCGTGGGCATAGTGCCTTTTCTCGTAGAGTAAACTGTCTTGTGCAGACACCCACCCGCCCAGAAGGCTGTCCAGTTGTGCACAGGGCACACAGCCTTCGCGGTACAAATGCACCAGATGGTATTTTTTTGATAGCTTTACTTCCTGCGACCAAGCGCTAAAGCCACATAAGCACAGAAAGCAGCATTCAAGCACCAATAACAGCCAAGGCATGTTAAGCAAAACTCGGACGATTGTTCTTCATACGCTGAAATATAGAGAATCTTCCTTGATTGTGCATACCTATAGCCGGGAACATGGCAGATTATCTTTGGTGGTCAATGGTGTGCGGAAAGCTACCCCCTCATTTCCTATGGGATGGTTTCAACATATGAGTTTGCTGGAGGCAGTGTTGTATTTGCCCAAACAGAGCGGGGGCTTGGGGCGACTCAAAGAGGCTTTTCCCTTGTGGTTGTCCATGCAGCAGTTGGCGCAGCCTGCAAAAATATCTGTGCTGTATTTTATGGCGGAACTGCTCTATAAAACACGCAAAGAAGAAACACCCGACCATGCTATGTTCGACTTCATACATGAAGCTTTGCTCAAGCTGGAGGCTACTGCCTCTGTGCGGGCTTATGCCCTTTGGTTTTTGCTGCATTACCTCGATTGCATGGGCTTGATGCCACCCCATGAAGAACGTCTGTTGCAAGAGCTGAACGAACAAACCCCTTACCATTTCGATGCAGCCACAGCGCACTTCCTTCGTCTATTGCGGGCAGCGGCTCCGCCACAAGAGTTGCCCCTTGATACCACACAACGCCGTCATTTGCTCGAAGCCCTGCTTTTTCTTATCAGTGAGCATACCACCCATTTCGATGAAATCCGCAGCCTTTCGATTTTGCGCGAGATTATGTAAGTTGTAAAAAAAAACAAAATATCCATGAAAACCATAGCAAATATTTTGTGTTTAACGCTCTTGATGTTCATGCAAACCCATGCACAACACAAAGACAAGCCGGCATATGTGATTTTCGATGCTCAAGGCAAAAAAGTAACTTATGCTGCCATGCTCAAGCAGCTCGAAGCTGCCGAAGTAGTCTTGTTTGGTGAGCAACACAACAACAGCCTTGCCCATTGGCTGGAGTGGGAGCTACTGCGCGACCTTACTACCGCTCTGCCTGATACCTATGCTTTGGGCTTGGAGATGTTCGAAGCCGACGACCAACTGACATTAAACGAATACTTGGGCGGACAAATCAAAGAGTCCTATTTTCTTAAAGAAGCGAAGGTGTGGGACAACTACCACACGGATTACCGCCCTTTGATAGAGTGGGCAAAAGAAAAACAAATACCAGTGTGGGCAACCAACATACCCCGTCGCTACGCTCATATGGTCGCCTATAGTGGTTTGCAGGTGCTCGAAAGCCTGCCCGCCGAAGCGAAGGCGTGGATGGCGCCTCTGCCCATCGTCATTGACTATGAGCTGCGAAGCTACCGTCAAATGCGTGATATGATGGGCGCTGGACACGGACAGGCTATGAATGCTGACAACTTCGTAGCAGCGCAAGCAGTCAAAGATGCCACCATGGCACACTTTATCGCACAGGCACTTACGCAAAGAAAAAAGGTAATTCACTACCACGGCAGCTTTCACTCCGACTATTACGAGGGCATTGTTTGGTATCTGAAGCGCCTACGCCCCGGTGTGCGTCTGTTGACCATAAGCTGTGTAGAGCAGGAACAGCTCAAACAGCTTGAAGAAGAACACAAAAACAAAGCTGACTTTTTGATAGTATTTCCCGTCGGCATGCACAAAAGTTATTGACCCGTGCCCCGCATAGCAGCCCATCCCAGACGCTTTTTTGTTGGGTTATTGCGTTTTTGTGTAATTTTGAAAAGAAAAAGTTGTATAAAAACAATTTCAATCATAGCCTGAACCATGAAAAACACAGTAGCAAACGACCTTGAGCAGAAGCGCAATGCTGATGAAATGAAGCAAAAGTTGTTTCAGCTCAAAAGCCGCCTAGAGAAAATATATTTGGGAGGAGGTGAAAAAAACATTGAAAAGCAGCACAAACAGGGCAAATTGACTGCCCGTGAACGCATAGACTATTTGCTTGACAAAGACAAACCTCGTCTTGAGATTGGTGCCTTGGCTGCCTATGGTATGTATGAGGAGGAAGGAGGATGCCCCTCTGCGGGTGTAGTGGTGGTCATGGGTTATGTGAGCGGGCGGCAGTGCATTGTGGTTGCCAACGATGCCACTGTAAAAGCAGGGGCTTGGTTTCCCATGACTGCCAAAAAGAACCTGCGGGCGCAGGAAATAGCCATGGAGAACCGTATTCCCATTATCTATTTGGTGGATAGTGCCGGCGTGTATTTGCCCATGCAAGCGGAAGTATTCCCTGACAAAGAGCACTTCGGGCGCATCTTCCGCAACAATGCGATTATGTCTGCGGAGGGAATCCCCCAAATTGCTGCCATCATGGGGAGTTGTGTGGCAGGGGGAGCTTATTTGCCCATCATGTCCGACGAAGCCCTGATAGTCAAAGGGACGGGTTCGGTTTTTCTTGCCGGTCCTTATTTAGTGAAAGCTTCTATTGGTGAAGATGTGGATGCTGAAACCTTGGGCGGCGCAAGCACTCACTGCGAAATATCAGGTGTAACAGACAACATGTATGACTCGGATGAAGAGTGCTTGGATGCCATCAAAAAAATCATGGACAAGATGGGACACTTCCCAAAAGCCGGCTTTGACCGTGCAACGCCTGCCCCACCAAAAGAAAATCCTGAAGAAATCTACAGCCTGTTGCCTGCCGACCGCGTGAAACCCTACGACATGCGCGAAATCATCAAACGGCTGGTCGATAATTCTGAATTTGAAGAGTACAAACCCCTCTACGGGCAGACAGTGATTTGCGCTCGTGCCCGTATTGATGGTTGGGCGGTGGGTATCGTTGCCAATCAGCGCTCTATGGTCAAATCCAAGAAAGGCGAAATGCAAATGGGAGGCGTTATTTACTCTGATTCTGCCGACAAAGCTGCCCGTTTTGTTATGCTTTGTAACCAGCAGCAAATCCCTTTGGTGTTTTTGCAGGACGTTACCGGTTTCATGGTGGGCAGCCGCTCTGAGCATGGCGGTATCATCAAAGATGGCGCCAAAATGGTGAATGCCGTAGCCAATTCCGTAGTGCCTAAATTTACCATCATCGTGGGTAACTCTTATGGAGCCGGTAACTATGCCATGTGTGGCAAAGCCTATGACCCGCGTTTGATTTACGCTTGGCCTACTGCCCAAATAGCTGTGATGAGTGGGGCATCGGCTGCCAAAACATTATTGCAAATCAAAGTGGCATCGCTCAAAGCCAAAGGCAAAGAAATAAGCCCGGAAGAAGAAAAGCAACTGCTCGAAGAAATTACCACCATATATAACGAACAGCTGTCGCCTTACTATGCGGCAGCCCGCTTGTGGGTCGATGGCATCATTGACCCGCTCGAAACCCGTAAGGTCATTTCTATGGGCATTGAAGCAGCCAATCATGCCCCTATCAACAAGCGCTTCAATGTGGGGGTGATACAAACCTAAAGCAGGGGGATTGTGTTTCCTAAAAAAAGCTGCCAGACATACAACGGCAGCTTCTTTTCTGTTCCGATTCAATAAGCAAATGGATGAAAGAAACAGAATTACAGGCACTCATTGCTTTATTGGACGACGAAGACGAAGCAGTATATCAGGAGGTGAGCAATCGCCTGCTTTCGCTGGGCGAGAGGGCTATCCCTTTTCTTGAACGGGCATGGGAAACCTCGCCCAACCCTTTGTTGCAAAGTCGCATCGAAGACTTGATTCACCGGGTGCAGTTCGAAAGCCTGAAAGAAGATTTCAGAGCATGGATGGACTACGAGCAGGACAACCTGCTTAAAGGCATGTGGCTGCTGGCGCGTTATCAATATCCCGACCTCTCTTTTGAAGACCTCGCTCAAGAGTTCAATCGCCTATATTACGACGTTTGGTTTCGCTTTCGTGAAGGTCTGCATCCACTCGACCAGATACAACTGCTGAACCGCGTCTTTTTCAAAGAGTGGAAATTCACGGGCAACACCCAAAATTTTCATGCCCCTTCCAACAATATGATTCACTTGGTGCTCGAAAGCCGCAAGGGCAATCCCTTGACTTTGTGCGTGCTTTACCTGTTGGTGGCACAACGCCTCAATTTGCCGGTTTATGGGGTCAATCTGCCTGTAGTGTTTGTGTTGCTTTACCGCAGCCGTGGATTGGAATGCTATATCAACGTTTTCAACCAAGGCTCGGTATTTGTCAGAAGTGATATAGAAGACTACCTCAAGCAGTTGAACGTAAAACCACAAGTAACTTTCTTTGAACCTTGTACACACGCCGATATTTTGGCAAGAGCCTGCCGCAACCTGATTTTTTCTTTCAAAGAACTGGGCGAGACACACAAAGCAGAAGAAGTGAAACAATTGCTTGACATCATCGAACACTACAAATAAGGCTCGTCTATCTTTCGTGTTCTCATAATCTGCGCGGGCACGCCATAAGCCACTACGCCCGCAGGCAGCGATGTAAGCACCAACGCACCGGCGCCCACCACCGTGTCATTACCTATGGTTATGCGGTGAATCAGCCGTGCCCCTAACCCTATGGCACTACGGCTGCCTATATGCACCTGCCCGCCCGTGATGGCGCCCGGTGCCAGACTGCTGTATGCTTCCATCTGACTGTCGTGGTCCAGCGAGGCATGGTGATTGACAATACACCCACGTCCTATGCGGCAGCGCACCCCTACCACTGCCATGGCTGCCACAAAACTGCCGGCATCGATGTGCGCCGAGGCAGCCACCACACTATTCGGATGACAGACGGTAGCCCATTCTACGGCGTAAATTTTCTCTATCTGTGTCATGAGGTGCGCTCGTCGGTAGTTGTCGCCTATGCCCACAATCCACGCACAGGGGGCATGGCGGGCTTGCCATTCGGTAATCATTTGGGCAGCTTGCTCAGGATGCTGTTCTATGAGTTGAGCATCGATTTCCATCTGGGTGATGGTAGCATAAATGCCGCTTAAAGCAGCCGCATCGGCAATAACAGCCGCATGCCCTCCTTTGCCTACAATCACCAAATGCTTTTCTTTGCTCCGCTTTTGTTTTCTCATAATGAACAAGCTACCTTTGTTGTGCGTTTGTAAATAAAAACAAGCAGTAGTATTATGCAAACCCTGAAGCCGAAGCGCTATGTAAATGTGTACACAGAGGCGAACCCTAATCCGCAGTCTCTGAAATTCGTGGTGAATTTTATGCTTGTTGCCGACGGCGAGAGCTATGAGTTTGCTCCGCAAAATGTCGAAGGTTCGCCTTTGGCAGCAGCCCTTTTTCAAACATTCCCCTTCGTGGAAAAAGTGTTCATTGCTGCCAATTTCATTACGCTTACCCGTAACGAAAGCATTGAATGGGAAGAAGTAGTTCGCCAAATAAAGCAGTTCGTACAGCAATATTTGGAAGAAGAAAAGCCGGTGCTAACGCAAACAGCATCCGTAAGCAGCAACGCCATTCGTGCAGGGGATTCACCAATAGTGCAGAAAATAAAAAGCATACTGGATGAGTATGTGCGCCCGGCGGTAGAGCAAGATGGCGGCGCAATTACCTTTCATTCTTTCGATGAAGCCAGCGGGCAGGTCAGAGTCTTGCTGCAAGGCGCTTGCAGCGGATGCCCTTCTTCTACTATGACCCTGAAAGCAGGCATAGAAAACCTGCTCAAGCGCATGGTGCCCGAAGTGAAAGAAGTGGTAGCCGAAGGTGTTTGACTTTAATTGTTCAGTTTTTTGTGAGTCATATACTTTGTCATAAACCTTGCGCCCTATATCAGCCCTGACTGTTATAGGGTGCAGCTTTTTTAGAAGAGAAGCAAGCAAACACTATGAGCCTGACAACCCAAGAGCTACTGGCTTTTTATGAGCGTGACAGCTTAGTGCAGTTGCTGCATCATAATCTTTCGCAAGGAACAGCTAAAATACATGCCAAGGGGCTGAGTGGCAGCTTGTCGGCAGTGGTGGTAGCCGCCTTAGCACGCCTCGGTCCTTCCAAAGTGCATTTATTGGTGCTGAACGACAGAGAAGAAGCCATTTACTTCTTCAATGACTTGCAGAACCTGCTGCCCGACCGCAGTGTGTTGCTTTATCCCTCGTCTTATCGCCGCCCTTACCATTACGAAGAGGTAGAAAATGCAAACATTTTGATGCGTTCGGAGGTGCTCAATGCCTTGCGCAAACGCACACTGCATGCCCCTGTGATAATCTCTTATCCCGAAGCCCTCTTCGAAAAAGTAGTGAACAAACGTACTTTGGTAGAAAATACCTTCCCTATCAGGGTGGGCGATAAGCTGGATGCCGCCTTTCTTACGGAGTTCCTCACTACCTATGACTTTGAAGCCACTGAATTTGTATATGAACCGGGGCAATTTGCTGTGCGTGGCGGAATTATCGACGTCTTTTCCTTTGCCGATGAGTATCCTTACCGCATTGAACTCTTCGACGATGAAGTGGAAAGCATCCGGCAGTTCGACCCTGAAACTCAGCTCTCCAAAGAGCAGCTGAGCGAAGTGAATATCGTGCCCAATTTGCAAACTAAATTTTTGCATGAAGCAAGGGAGTCGTTCTTGGAGTATTTGCCCAAAGAGAGTGTCTTGTGGTGTAGCCAACTGGAATATACCTTTGAGTTGCTGGATAAATCCTTTGAGAAAGCGGCGGCAACTTTTGAGCGCATCATGCAGAAAACGGCGCAAAGTACCGTGATAACAGCCCCTACACAGCTTTTTGATAACGCCATTTCGTTTGCAAAGCAGTTGAGCGCTCATGCCGTCGTTGAATTTTCTTCTACTGCTTTCTTCAAAGAAAGCCAAGTGTGGAAATACGATTCCAATCCCCAGCCTTCCTTCAACAAACGCTTTGAGCTGCTTGCCGATGACCTTGCGCAGTGGCAGCAAAAAGGCTACATGAATGTACTGGTTGCCGAGTCGCCGCAGCAAATCGAGCGCCTCAGACGTATTTTCAAAGACATAGGGGCAGATGTTCAATTTCACGAGTGGATTACAGGCTTGCGTGCCGGTTTTATAGACCATCAACAGCGTATTGTGTGCTATACCGACCACCAAATTTTTGACCGCTATTATCGCTACAAAACCCGTAGCTTCTTCAATAAAAGCAAAGCCATTACTCTAAAAGAGCTGCAGTCGTTGCAGCCCGGCGACTACGTAACCCACATTGACTATGGTATTGCCCGCTTTGCCGGATTGACCACCCTCGAGAACAACGGGCGCAAGCAAGAAGTCGTACGTCTTATCTTCAAAGACAATGATGTGTTGTATGTCAATGTGCACTCACTGCACAAAATTGCCAAATATGCTGGCAAGGAGGGGCAGGTGCCTCAAATAAGCAAGTTGGGCAGCAACGAATGGGAACAAAAGAAAAAGCGCGTCAAGAAAAATGTAAAAGATATTGCCAAAGAACTCATTGCGCTTTATGTCAAACGGCGGGCTGCCAAAGGTTTTGCCTTTCCACCAGACAACTACCTGCAGGCAGAACTCGAGTCTTCTTTTATCTACGAGGATACGCCCGACCAATCTCGCGCAACCGAGGAAGTAAAGCGCGATATGGAGAAGCCCTATCCTATGGACCGCTTGGTTTGTGGTGATGTAGGCTTTGGCAAGACCGAAGTCGCCATACGAGCTGCCTTTAAGGCTGTGTGTGCAGGCAAGCAAGTGGCAGTGTTGGTGCCTACTACCATTCTGGCTATGCAACATTATCGCACTTTTTCGGAACGCTTAGCAAACTTTCCCTGCACTGTCTCTTATATCAATCGCTTCAAGTCGTCAAAAGATATTAAGCGCACTTTGGAAGCCCTTGCTGCTGGTGAAATCGACATCATTATTGGCACGCACCGTTTACTGAACAAAGATGTAGTATTCAAAGACCTTGGATTGCTCATCATTGATGAAGAACAAAAATTCGGTGTGCAAGCCAAAGAAAAACTAAAACAGATGCGGGTAAACATCGACTGCCTCACACTGACGGCAACACCCATTCCCCGCACCTTGCACTTCTCTTTGATGGGGGCTCGCGACCTGTCGGTGATTGCCACGCCGCCACCTAACCGACGTCCTGTGCTTACCGAAGTCCACACTTTTAGTGAAGAGTTCATCCGCGATGCCATCCGCTTTGAGCTGGAGCGTGGAGGGCAGGTCTTTTTTGTACACAACCGTGTAGCCGACATCGAGTCGGTGGGGGATATGATTTTGCGCTTGCTGCCCGACGCTAAGCTGGGTATTGCTCATGGGCAAATGGAGGGCAAATATCTTGAAAAAGTAATGACCCGCTTCATAGAAGGCGAGTACGATATTCTGCTCTCTACCAACATTATAGAATCGGGTTTGGATATCCCCAACGCCAATACCATCATTATCAACCATGCACATATGTTCGGCTTGTCAGACTTGCACCAAATGCGGGGCAGGGTGGGGCGTTCCAATCGTAAGGCTTTTTGTTATTTGCTCATACCTTCACAGACAGCACTTACTCGCGAAGCACATCGCCGCCTGAAAGCTTTGGAAGAATTTTCCGACTTGGGCGATGGATTTAAAATAGCCATGCGCGACTTAGACATACGCGGGGCAGGTAACCTGCTGGGGGCGGAACAAAGTGGCTTTATCAATGATATCGGCTTTGAGACCTATCATAAAATACTGGATGAAGCTGTTCAAGAGGTGAAAGAAGAAGAATTCAAAGAGTTGTTTAGTGAGGAGCTGGAGCAAAAACTTTTGCGCCCGCAAGAATGCACCATTGAAACAGACTGGGAGCTGCGAATCCCCGAAGAATATGTAAGCAACATCACCGAGCGCCTGCGCCTCTACAACGAACTGGACAACCTGCATTCCGAGCAAGAGCTGAATGCCTTTGCCGCAGCCTTGCAAGACCGCTTCGGTCCTTTGCCCACCGAAGTAGAAGCGCTGCTCGAAACCGTACGCCTGCGTTGGATAGCCGAAAAACTGGGATTCGAAAAGCTGATACTTAAAAATGACAAGATGAAAGCTTATTTCTTGGACAAAGAAGAGTACTTTCAATCAGAAACTTTTGGGTGTATTTTGCGCTTTGTGCAACAAAACCCTACCAAAATCCGTCTCAAGGAGGCAAAAGGGAAGCCTGTCTTGATAGCGCAAGGAGTTGCCAACGTCAAGCAAGCCATTGACCTTTTGGGTGAAATGAAAAAAAATGCGTAAATTTCATACCCTGCTTATAGAAAAATTGTAAAATTTAGTTTATTTGTAGATAGAAAGTTAAAATATGTGATTACTTTCCAGTAAGTATTTGCATTGTTTGGTACAATTCATGTGGTAGAAACTTCAGCTTTGGTGCTATCAAAAAGTTAAACAAGTTATGAGAAAACATGGGAAATTAGCTGGAAGCCTTCTGTTGACAGCTGCGATGCTATTTGGTGCTACTTCTTGCAAGCTCTTCAAGAAAAAAGAGCAGGGGTTTGAATTTCAAATTCAAAAAAGTACGAATGTACACCGTAAAGGCATGATTAGCCAGGTGACAGGCATCCCCTATAACTACGAAGACACTGTAAACAACGTTACCAGCTTGGTAGTAAACGAATATTTGGGGCAGCCCGATGGTCCCAACTTAGTGTTCATTGAAGGGGGGCGCTTTGTGATGGGGTCCGGTGAAGAAGATATTCTTTATACGCGCGACAATAAGGAGCGTACCGTCAGTATCCAGTCCTTCTTTATGGACCGTACCGAAGTAGCCAACATCCACTGGCTGGAGTTCATGCACTACTATGAAAGACCTCAAAATCAAGGAACCATTCAAGAAGATTTTAAATTGGTGTTGTCCCCCGATTATACCAGCAGCTACGAAGAATTCCGCAAACGTATCTTGCTACCAGATACTACCGTTTGGGCAAACGACAAAGCCTTCAACGATTCCTATGTGCAAAACTACCTGCGTTATCCCGGCTTCCGTTTCTTCCCGGTGGTAGGTGTATCTTGGGTACAAGCCAAAGCTTTCTGTGCATGGCGTACCAAAGCGGTAAACGAATATCTGTTTGCAGAAGCCAAAAAGAAAGACAAAGACGGGCGCCTCAACGAATACAAGCCCGGGCAAGTGCCTCTGGAAAGTGGGATAGTATTGCCCGACTATCGCTTGCCTACCGAAGCTGAATGGGAATATGCCGCCAAAGGGTTGATTGGTACCCAATACAACGATGAAAACCAATCTAACGGACGCATCTATCCTTGGGACGGTCATTCTTTGCGTAATCCCTACGGTAAACAGATGGGTACCTTCCTTGCAAACTTCAAACGTGGGCGTGGGGATTATGCCGGTATTGCCGGTAGGCAAAACGACGGGGCGCTTATTACCGAGTGGATTTATGCCTATCCGCCTAACGATTTCGGTCTGTACAACATGGCAGGCAACGTAAATGAGTGGGTAGAAGACGTATATCGCCCCTTGGCTTATGAAGACTTCGACGACCTCAACCCCGTACGTCGTGAGCGCTTGGACAGTACCCGCCTGCGTCCCGACACTACTCTGTCCGTATATGGCGACGATGAAGAAAACTACTTGGTAAGAAAAGCCGATGGGAGCAAAGCCCTGAACTCTCTTATCAATGACGACGTGAGGGTTTACAAAGGTGGTTCTTGGAAGGACGTAGCCTATTGGCTGTCGCCCGGTACACGTCGTTTCCTTGACAAAAACAAATCAACCAACGATATAGGGTTCCGTTGCGCCATGATTATGGCAGGCGAGAAAGAAGGAGAAAACAGACGCAAAAACGAAACAAGAAAATATAGAAGGAAGTAAGAAAATATATTAAATTTGCAAGAAAAGGCTTTTTAAAAAAGCCTTTTCTTGTTTAAAATCGCCCATTGAAATAAAATTCGGATTTTACCTTATGTAAAATTTGCTAACCTTTTGCATCTTTTTGCGTAAAGAAGATAGCCGCAGTTGGTACAGTTCCTGTACTTTACTTTAGTAAAAGAACCTGAATTGCAATGATGAAGATGCCTGTGGTAAGGGTGCGTTTTGGAGGAATAATACTGTTGGTATTGCTGCTGATGACTGCTTGTAAAGTCTTTCAAAAGAAAGATGGCTTTGAGAAGCAGTCGGCAAAAGGTCTTAAAAAAGGAGCAGTAAGCCAGGTAACAGGGATTCCTTACAACGACTCTACCTATGAAAATAGTTATCGATTGAGTGAATTCTCTGGGCAGATAGCCGGTCCCGGTTTGGTTTTTATTGAGGGGGGGAGCTTTGTGATGGGCATTACCGAAGAAGATGTGATGCACCTTTCACCCGGGCAACTTACGCGCGTAACCGTGCCTTCGTTTTACATGGACCGTACGGAGGTAGCCAACTTGCATTGGCTTGAGTTTATGAATTATTATGAAAAAAACCCCGGAGACGTACCCGAAGGGGTTAGCTATGAAGAATATCGCAAACTAATTTTACTACCCGATACAACTGTTTGGGCATCGGAAGGGGCTTACAACGACGCCTATGTGAAAAATTACTTGCGCTATCCGGGCTTTCGTATGTATCCGGTAGTGGGAGTTTCTTGGATTCAAGCCCAAGAATTCTGCAAATGGCGAACCATGATGGTCAACAAAACCATAGAAGCGCAAACCTACGTTACAGGTTTAAAGAAAAACAATAAGATAGACGAAGGACAGATAGCGCGAACCCAGCCCAAAGAGGGCTTGCGCTTGCCTGATTACCGCCTGCCCACCGAAGCCGAATGGGAATATGCCGCATCTGCCCGTGTGGGAGTGCGCTACGATGATGAGCGTAATCAAAGCAAACGCCTGTATCCATGGGACGGGAGGGCTTTGCGTAACCCTTACCAAAGAAATGGAGGTTACTTCATGGCTAACTTCAAGCGTGGACGCGGCGACTATGCCGGCATAGCCGGTCGTCAAAACGACGGAGCAGTGATGACTGAGTGGGTGTATGCCTATGCCCCCAACGACTTCGGTTTATATAATATGGCAGGTAATGTCAATGAATGGGTAGAAGACGTATATGTGCCGGAAGGATGGGAAGACTTCGTGGACATTCAAGCCATTAAGCGATATGAGCGCTTCACCGATTCGGCTTCTGTCGCCAAATTTCGCATGAAGGTGCTGCTTTACAATGAAGATGTGCTGGGCAAAGATGGGGGGATGAAAGACTCGGCGGCGGTTATGCATGAAAACTTGATGACTTTTCCCAACAGCTTCTTTAAAGACTACATCGACCCTATGAATCCACAAATTTACCGTGTGTACAAAGGTGGCTCTTGGAAGGATGTTGCTTATTGGTTGGCACCGGGCACGCGCCGTTTTATGAAAATGACAGAAAGCTCGGCAACAGTGGGTTTTCGCTGCGCCATGAGCTATATGGGAGGAGAGAACTTGCCCGAAGGAGACTATACCGAACAAGAAAAGAAAAAATGGTGGCAGTTGAAACGAAACAGAGAGTAAGTCGGAATATAGGAAGAAAAGGCAGATGCCCCAAGCACCTGCCTTTTATTTTTTTCCCCGCTTTTCGTTCATTGCTGAAGGCAATGTTGTTTTACCCAATCGGCGGCTTCGGAAAGCCCTTTTTCATAGGCTTTTGCCCACTCTTGGCAGGCACGTTCCCGGTGTCCTGTCTGGTAAAGCACCTTTCCTCTTTCCAAGTGGGCGTAGGCAAAATTGGGTGCCAAATCTAAGGCGGTGGTGAAGTCGTCCAGTGCTGCATCGGTGCTATCTATAGCTGCATATGCCAAGCCCCGATTGTAATAAAGAATGGCTATTCGGGGTTGTAAGCGAATGGCTTTCGACAGCGCCTCGATTGCCTCTTGGTAGCGTTTTTGAAGACGGTACAGCTCGCCTTTGTTGCACCACGCATCGGCAAAGTGGCGGTTTAGCTCAATAGCCCGCTCGTAATCTTGAATAGCCCCTGCGGTGTCTGTAAGGAATTCTTTGACTATTGCCCGCTCAAAGTAATAGTCGGCTACCGTGTCGGTAAGCCTCAAGAGGCTGTCGTATTGCGCTAAGGCAGTGGCATAGTCTTGCTTTTGCAAAGAACTAACTGCCCGCAAGCGCAGCGCTTCTGCTTTTGCTTTTGCTTCCTCAGTTTGCGAAGCTGTCTTGCAAGCACTTACCCACAGCAGGCAGCACAATAGCAAAAAACCAGATACTTTTTTCATGCTTTGCTTGTTTATGGTATGAGAAAAAAGACCTACGGGTATTATACCCATAGGTCTTGTTGTTTTATGAACGCATCATTCAATGCTTAGTTATGCATTGCTTTGTTGACGAATCAGGTTAAGTGCAGAACCCGCTTTGAACCACTCGAATTGAGCTTCGTTGTAAGAGTGGTTGACTTTTATTTCGTCGGTGCTGCCGTCTTTATGGTGCAAGACTACAGTCAGCGGCTTGCCGGGAGCAAACGATTCCAGCCCTAAGATGTCGATGGTGTCATCTTCTTGCACTTTGTCGTAGTCTGCCGGGTTAGCAAAGGTAAGCGCCAACATCCCTTGTTTTTTCAGATTGGTCTCGTGGATACGGGCAAAAGACTTCACAATAACGGCACGTACACCCAAGTGGCGAGGTTCCATAGCGGCATGCTCACGAGAAGAGCCTTCGCCGTAGTTTTCGTCGCCTACTACAACCGAACCAATGCCAGCAGCTTTGTAAGCACGGGCTACTTTGGGCACCTCGTCATACTCACCGGTCAGCTGGTTTTTTACTTTGTTGGTTTCACCGTTGAAGGCATTCACTGCTCCGATAAGCAGGTTGTTGGATATGTTATCCAAATGACCGCGGTATTTCAACCAAGGACCTGCCATAGAAATGTGGTCGGTAGTGCACTTACCTTTGGCTTTGATGAGCAGCTTCAAGCCTTTGAGGTCGGCACCTTCCCACGCAGGGAACGGCGTCAGTAGTTGCAAGCGCTCCGATTGAGGGTTCACTTTTACCTCTACTTGGCTGCCATCTTCGGCAGGTGCCACATAGCCGTTGTCTTTTACATCGAATCCTTTTTCGGGCAGCTCAATGCCTTTGGGCTCGTCCAACTTCACCTCTTTGCCTTCCTCATTGAGAAGGGTGTCGGTCATGGGGTTGAACTTCAAAGAGCCGGCGATGGCAAAAGCTGTTACGATTTCAGGCGATGCCACGAAAGCATGGGTTTTGGGGTTGCCGTCGTTGCGTTTGGCGAAGTTACGGTTGAAGGAAGTCATGATGGAGTTGGGGCGGTCAGGGTTGTTGTGGCGCTGCCACTGACCGATGCAAGGACCGCAGGCATTGGCAAGCACTACACCGCCGATAGCTTCGAACTCATCGAGTAAGCCATCGCGTTCGGCTGTATAGCGTACCATCTCAGAGCCGGGGGTTACGGTGAACTCGGCTTGCACTTTCAGTTTCTTTTCTTTGGCTTGCTTGGCTACGGAGGCTGCGCGGGTCAAATCTTCATAAGAAGAGTTGGTGCAGGAACCAATCAAACCTACTTCTAGTTTGTCGGGCCAGTTGTTCTTTTCTACTGCTTCGGCAAATTTCGACAGGGGCCATGCCAAGTCGGGGGTAAAAGGTCCGTTGATGTGGGGCTCCAGTTCCGACAGGTTGATTTCTATCACCTGGTCGTAGTATTTTTCAGGGTTTTCATATACCTCTGCATCCGGACGCAGGTATTCCTTGATGCTTTCTGCTAAATCAGCTACTTCTTTGCGTCCGGTAGCTTCGAGATATGCTCGCATACGGTGGTCGTAAGCAAAAACAGAGGTAGTAGCCCCCACTTCTGCACCCATGTTACAGATGGTTGCTTTACCGGTACAAGACAGTGAATCGGCTCCTTCGCCAAAGTATTCAATGATGGCGTTGGTACCACCTTTCACAGTAAGGATACCTGCTACCTTCAAAATAACATCTTTGGGGGAAGCCCAGCCGTTCAACTTGCCCGTCAGCTTCACACCTATCAATTTGGGGAAGAGCAGTTCCCAAGCCATGCCCGTCATTACATCTACGGCGTCGGCACCACCTACACCAATGGCAATCATGCCCAGCCCACCGGCATTGGGGGTGTGCGAGTCGGTACCTATCATCATACCGCCGGGGAAGGCGTAGTTTTCCAATACTACTTGGTGGATGATGCCTGCACCCGGTTTCCAGAAGCCGATTCCGTATTTATTGGATACGGAAGACAAGAAGTCATATACTTCTTTATTGCGCCCTAAGGCTTCTTCCAAGTCTTGCTCTGCACCGTTTTTTGCCAAGATAAGGTGGTCGCAGTGTACAGTTGAAGGTACAGCCACTTTGCTTTTACCTGCCAGCATGAACTGCAGCAGCGCCATTTGGGCAGTGGCATCTTGCATGGCTACGCGGTCGGGGGCAAACTCCACATAGTCTTTCCCACGTTGAAACTCACGAATTTCCTGCCCGGGGTAGAGGTGGGCATATAAGATTTTTTCAGCTAATGTCATGGGGCGATTCAATACCTTGCGAGCTTGGTTTACTCGCTCGGGTAGTTGTTGATACACCCGCTGAATCATATCGAAGTCGAATAGCATAAGGCTTAGTTTTTTAAAGAAGTTACGAACTAAAAACTCATGGCAAAGTTAGTAAATATCGGATGATAACAAGCACAGCGGTTTTTGAAAAAGAAAACACGGTATTGCACCGCTTTCCTTGTATATTTGTCGAGAAAGGAAGAGCTAAGAGAAAAGTCATGATTGAAATTGTAAAGAAGCTGAAAGCAGCCAACTTGTGTTTATTTCCTTCTTCCTTAGGTTGGTGGTTAATTGCCGACAGCTGGAAAAAGGAGGGGATTGAGCGCTTGAAAGAAATCAAACATACACTGACACAGAAGGAATGGGTGTTGCATATTGAATCCATCGGTTTGTTATCGCAATACGTTGCAGAAGTACCCGATATCGCTTGGGACTGGATGGAAATGAACCAACGCCCCTTGTGGATGAAATTTGAGCAATATCACTGCTTACCAGAGGGCGTAGAAGGCAATGATTTTTGGATTTCTTTGAGCAAAGAAGAAAACTGGCGCAAGTTGCTCAATCGTATAGGGCATCCAGTGATTGGTATATTGCTGGGCGACACTTACGTTTTGGATGATACTTGGGACGCCTACCTTCCGGCGATGACATTGCCCAAGCAGCGGCATCGCCCCGATAAAGTGCATTTGCTTAACAACGGCACCATTCAAAGCTTGGAAAAAGGAAGCTGATGAAAGTATATGGCGCTATACTGCATTTTCGTTTTTCTTATAGCTGGTATGCTTCTATGTCTTGAGCCAACTACAACTGCCTTTTGGTTGCGGGCGGCTTGCCTTGCATTGACTTTTGCCATGCATGTGTTTTTTGAATGAATGGTGTTGAGTATATCGCCAGCAGCTGCCTATTGATGAAAATACCATGCGCATGAATGCCATCGGAGCTGTGAGTATAAGCTTTGCCTTTGCTTCTTTGGGGACTTTGCACTATCTTGACTTCTGAGTTCATCATCAAACAGATACAACTATGAGTTTCTATCAAATTTTACTCTTTTTACACTCTTGGCTGCGGTGGGCTGTCTTGCTGACAGCCATATGGGTTATTGTCCGTTCTTTTCGAGGATGGCAAATGGGCTTGCATTTCAAAAAGTCGGATAATGCCACACAAGTCGCCTTTGTGGGCATGATGCATTTGCAGCTGTTGTTGGGCTTGTTGCTTTATTTCGTATTCAGCCCTTTTGGCTTGGATGCTTTTGCGCAAGGTACCAAGGTAGTAATGAAAACCGCGGTTCTGCGTTATTGGGCAGTAGAACACATTGCGGTGATGCTGATTGCAGTGGTTTTGGCTCAAATTGGGCGTACCAAGTCGAAGCGTGCGCGAGCAGAGAAACAAAAGTTCAAGCATGCCTTTACTTTCTTTCTGATTAGCTTTCTTTTAATGCTTACGCGCATTCCTTGGCACGAGAGTGCGCGCCTTTTCCGCAGTTTTTAGTTAAGTTGTTAGTGTCAGAAAAAAGAATCAAAAGCCCCGAGGGGGCTTTTTTGTTTTATCCGGGTAGGGATATTTTACCAAAACGCACCGGCACAAGAGGGGGCGGGTAGGAGTCGGGGTTGCCGTGAAAGCATTCATAAGCCAAGAGCGCAAACAGCATGGCTTCTTTGGCATCCGGGGGGATGCCCAGTGCTTCAGTGCTTTGAATGTGATACTCGGGAAGATAAGCCTGCAGTTTTTCCATCAAAAAATGATTATGCACACCACCGCCGCTTACGTATATCTTGCGGGCATCGCATGGGTTTTGGCTGTTTATTGCTTGGGCGATGCTCCATGCTACGAAACAGCCAAGCGTGTGCAAAATGTCGGGTACATTGTAGTCCTTGCCTTTCAGTAAGCCGGCAAGCCACTGCCACGAAAAAGCTTCCTGTCCGGTGCTTTTGGGAAATGCTTGTCTGAAAAACGGATGAGCAGTGAGTTGGGTAAATAAATCCTCTAAAAAACGCCCTTGGCTGGCAATTTGTCCGTGAGGGTCATAATCTTGCTTTAAAAAGTGTTTTGAAATGGCATCCGACAAGGTATTGCCGGGACCACAGTCGCTTGCCCAAAGACTTTGCCCGCTATGGCGCGGAGGTAGATAAGTTACATTAGCAATTCCTCCTATATTGAGCAGCCAGCGGCTTTCTTTTGCATCGCTCAATAGCAGGTAATCGCCATAGGGCGCAAGAGGGGCACCTTCGCCGCCTGCCGCAATGTGTTTTTGCCTGAAATCGCTGATGGTAAGTATGCCAGTACGTAAAGCGATGCAGTCGCCGTCGCCAATTTGCAAAGTGGAATGAAAGCCACCTTGCGGGTCTGGGGCGTGGTAGATGGTTTGTCCGTGGCTGGCAATCATGTCCACTTCTTGGGGGAGGATTTTCCACTCTTCAAGAGCTTGCAGTATCATTTGTGCGTGCCATTCGCCTATCATGCGATGCAGGCGGCTTACTTCTTTTAAGCTTACCTGCTCTTGAAAGGCTATTTTTTGTAATTTTTCTTTTTGAGACTTACTGTATTTCGCCGTTTTGAAGAAATGTAATGTAATATTCTTGTTTTTTTTGATTTGATTTACTGTGCAGAGGGCTATGTCTAATCCATCCATAGATGTTCCTGACATACAGCCTATGATTTTTAGCTTTTGTTTTTGCATTGTTTTTAAAATGGTATGCATGTCTACTATTTTTTTGAAAAATTTTGTAAAAAATTTGAATAAATAGTGCATTTTTTTTAGATTGATGACAACAAGCTTATACAGCTGTTGGTTCTCTTTCTCTTTTTTGAAGCCTTTTTTATTACTAAAAACCAACTTAATTAAAACTATGGAAAGCCATTGTCTCAAAATTGCTCTGGACTCCACGCCCTCTGTATTCCACACGGGCATGTATGTAGCCTTAGGCAAAGGCTGGTTCAACGATGAAGAGCTGGTAGTGCGCTTCATTAGCCCGGATGAAGATAGTTACTACCAGACCCCTGCGCAAAAATTATGGAAAGGGAAAGTAGATTTGGCAATTTTGAAGCCGGAAGAATTTACTTGTTTAAACATTTCGGAGCCAGCGCATCGGTTTATAGCATTGGCTTCTTTGCTGCAAAACAATACACAAGCCATTGGAGTAAGGAAAGAAATGGGGGTGGCGCGTCTGGCGCATCTCGACGGCAAGCGTTATGCTTATATGGGTTTGCCCTATGAGCATAGGCTCTTGCGTTGTTTGATAAAGCATGACAGAGGAAAGGGCAAGTATGAGACAATAGAAACGGGCGTAGCAGGAGCATGGCGTGCTTTCTTGCGCCGTCAAGTAGATGTAGTGCGTTATCACACGATTTGGGAAGGGGTGGATGCAGCTTGCAGGCATATATCCCTTACTTCTTTTATGATAGATGAGCACCACCTGCCTTATCGCTATACGCATATATTGTGTGTGCGTGATGACGTATGGCAGCAGAAGCAAGAAGCAATCCGAGCTTTTCTGCGCGTGGTGGCAGAAGGTTATTATTTTGCTACTGAACACCCCGATAGTGCTGCCAACTTATTGATGGAAGGGGCGCGTCATCCCTCTTTAAATAACGTTCGCTTTTTGTATCAAACACAGCTAAGAGCACTGGCGCATTATGGAGGCAAAAACTGGGGTAGGATGGACCTCGCCTATTGGCATGACTTATGGAACGTAATGTTGGAATATAAGGTGCTGCTGGGACTCGACAAAAAAGTACTCGACCATTTGCCATTTGCCGTAGAAGAAGTGGTGCAGCCAGTTTTGCAGAAAGAAACGGTGGCATGAGCGGTTACTGCTTTTGCTTTTCATGTGTCTGTTTTATACCTTACTAAAAAACTTTTAGTAAGGTATTTTTCTTTTTGAGGCATAGAAATGATACGTTCATGACATCCAAGAAATTAGATAAAAACTACAAATTAAGGGATTTGCGCTGCTATGCTTCGCGCAATCCGCTCATGGGAAATCAATATCAGTACCGTTGTGTATTTGAAGCCTCGGAAGTGAATTACTTGTATGCGGAATTGTCTTTTTACAACAAACTTTTTGACGAAGAAGATTGGGCATGTGATTGTGTGCTGAAAGCTTATCGCATCAAAAACAATGAAAAGATAGAATTGTGCAGTATTGATATTCACCGGGAGGTGCAAAAGGAAGAGAACATCGTGTATGTGCGGGAAGGATGGGGAACGCCTGACTATGGAGGGGTCTGGAAACGCGGGGACTACATCTGGGAGGCTTTTATTGATGGGGAGCTGGTGGCTTCTCGCAAAATATACGTGGAGGAGGGCGGAAAAGTAACCCCCGGAAATAATCCTTATTTCGATATTGAAAGTTTACGTTTTTTCAACGGTCCCTACAGCCTCGATGACTTACCAAGCGGACAAAGGCGCTATTTGACGCAGTTTGCTTCCGACAAAACACAGTACATATGGACGGAACTGAAATTACGCAATAAGCAAAGTCGCTCTTGGTACTGCGAGCTTTTTTTTAGTTATTTCGATGATGCCGGGCAATTAAAAGGCAGTATGAGCGACTTGGCGTATGTGCCGCCGGGTACTACTACCTTCTATTCACTGGCAGGTTGGGGCAATGGCATCCCGGGGTCTTGGTTGCCCGACAATTATCGCGTGGAAGTCGTGTTTATGTCGGAGTTGGTGGCAGTAGCACCTTTTCGTGTGCATGAGACGCAGGAGATAGAAGGAGTGCCGGAGGTATTTTATCCGGCGGGGGGGAAGCCTTATGTTGCTAATGGAGCGACCGCAGAGGCAGTAGATGAAAAGTCGCTGGAAGACTTGCTCGCAGAACTCAATGAGATGATAGGCTTAGAGCCCGTGAAAAAACGTCTCAACGATTTTATCCACTACTTAAAGTTTTTACGCTTACGACAGGCGCAAGGCTTTGAGGAGAACACCCAAATAAGCTTGCATTCTGCCTTTTTGGGCAATCCCGGTACTGGTAAGACTACTGTTGCCAAAATGTTGGGCAAGATATACCACAAGATGGGCTTGTTGTCAAAGGGTACTGTACACGAAGTGTCCCGTGTCGATTTGGTAGGTAAATTCATTGGACAAACAGCCCCTCAAACTCAAGAAGCCATCAACAAAGCAAGGGGAGGTATTTTGTTTATAGACGAAGCCTACGCTTTAGCGCGCAAGGGCGATGAGGGAGGGCAAGACTTTGGCAAGGAAGCCATTGAAATCCTGATAAAGGAAATGTCTGATGGTCCCGGCGATTTGGCTATCATTATGGCAGGTTACCCCGAAGAGATGCAACACATGTTGCAGTCTAATCCGGGTATGAAATCCCGTATCAACTTGATTTATCACTTCCCGGATTATACTCCGCAGGAGCTGATGGAAATCCTTGAGCTAAAAGCCCGAAAGAAAGGGGTTGTGTTTTCCCCCGAAGCCAAGGAGTTTATTTACAAGCAACTGGTGGAGATGTACCGCAATCGCGACCGCACTTTTGGCAATGCCCGTTTGGTTACTTCACTCGTAGAGGAAGCAAAAATGAACATGGGCTTGCGCATTGTGCAACAGCCGTCGCGAGAGCTTTCAAAAGAGGCGTTGGAAACCATTTTGCTGGAAGACGTGAAGGGCATCTTCGGCAAACAACAAGCCAAAAAGCCCGATATCCCCATAGATGAAGAGCTGCTTCTGGATGCCATGCAGCAACTGAATGCTCTCATAGGCATGGAGAATGTGAAAAATGAAATATATGAGCTGGTAAAATTGGTGCGTTTTTACCGTGAGTCGGGGCGCGACGTGCTGAATAAGTTTTCCATGCATATGGTATTTACAGGCAATCCGGGTACTGGTAAAACTACTTTGGCACGTATCATTGCACAGATATACAAGGCATTGGGTATTTTGGAGCGGGGGCATCTGGTGGAGTGCGACAGGCAATCGTTGGTAGCGGCTTACGTAGGGCAAACTGCCATTAAAACCAAGCAAAAAATAGAGGAAGCCATTGGC
Source organism: Thermonema lapsum (assembly GCF_011761635.1). Taxonomy (NCBI): domain Bacteria; kingdom Pseudomonadati; phylum Bacteroidota; class Cytophagia; order Cytophagales; family Thermonemataceae; genus Thermonema; species Thermonema lapsum. The sequence goes on along the minus strand of NZ_JAASRN010000002.1, from coordinate 457,860 downwards.
GGGGTTTTGTTCATTGATGAAGCCTATGCTTTGAGTGCTAAGTCTGAACAAGATTATGGCAAAGAAGCCATGGAGGTATTACTCAAACAGATGGAAGACCGTCGTGGCGAGTTTGTAGTGATTGTAGCTGGCTATCCCGATAACATGCACGAGTTTTTGCATGCCAATCCGGGATTATTGTCCCGTTTTGACATGACCATTCACTTTGACGACTACAATGTAGAGGAGCTGTATGCCATAGCCGTGAGCATGTTCGAGCGGGAGGGCTTACAACTGGACTTGGCAGCGCAACAGCAGTTGCGAAGCTATTTGGAACATCTTTACCGTACGAGAAACAAGTATTTTGGCAATGCCCGTTCGGTGCGTAAGGTGGTGCAGCAAGCCGTTCGCAACCAGCACTTGCGTATGGCTTCTTTGCCCAAAGAGGAGCGTACTCCCGAAGTACTGGCAACGGTTACTATTGAAGATTTGAAGGACTTGCTTCCTACTTCCGAAGAAAAAGCCGAAGGCTTGGGCTTTCGTTTGCGCGGAGGAGAAGCCTAAATGCCAAGCCTCACCAAACGAAGTAAGTCAAAGCTAAGCCTGAAGCTCGGCTTTGACTTGTATTTTTATGGGCAAAAGACCCTGTCTGTTGCTTTTTTACAAGAGGGCTTCGGTTAGTTTTCTGACCAATTGTAGGCTTACTTCTTGCTGTGCCTTTTTGTAGGCGTCTAAACCTGCTTTTTCATAGTCGGTCTGAAAACCCTTGATATTGTCTAAAGTAGTGGTCAGTATCTCGCGGCGGGTGATAGGGTCAATAGCTACTGCCTGTATGCTGAGTTTGCTGATGTGAATTGCTCCATTGCGTGAGAGCGCTTCGGTGTTGGCTTTGATAGAAAGCACCACATCGGCATTTTGGGCGGTGCTGCTAAACTCCACGCCTTTTTTACTGAGCTCGCTCTTGACGTATTGTTCTATGATTTTGTTTTCGAGCGGTTTGTCCAAGTTGAACTCTTGACTTTCGACATACACCACGGGTTTTTCAATGTGGATGGTTACAGTAGCTTTTGGGGTTGAAAAGCGCTCGATGAGAAAGCGCTCCAGCTTATCGCTTTCTTTGACCTTGGCAATCTGCATGAGGTTGGGTTCTACGATGAGATGGAGCGTCGTTGTAGCGCTGAGGGCTCTTTTGAGCTCCAGACTGGCAGTGCCGTTTGCGTCAGCAGTAGGGGGGCAACTCAATATCCCCTCGCCGTCTTGGAAATAGCTGTGTAGAGGCAAATAAGCCAACGCTTGTTGGTTAGCTACGGTGGCTCGCAATTTCAGCAATTGAGGCTGACTATTGCGGCGCTTGAGGCGCACTTCCTGCGGGCTTATGAAAAGGTTGATTTTATTCAAGATGTTTTGAACGCCGTAATAAGCTTCTACCATCAATGAGCGAGACTCGCCGTTTATGTTTATTTCAAGGTTTTCGCCCCAATAATTTTTTATGGCAAACAAGGCTTGAAAATAGCCTTCCATGGCTTCTATCCATTGGTGGTTTTGTTCTGCTTCTTTGGCTTTTTGGTAGAAGGCAAGAGCTGTTTGGTGTGCATTCTTTTTTTTCTGTTCCTGCTGGCGTGTATATTCGGCTTTCGACAGGCGGTAATACACCCAATAGCGCTCGCCGTCGTCGTAGGTATCTACGATTTCGAAATTTTCGATTTCGGCAGTAGCTATTGTTTTGATGTTTGACTCGTATTCTTCGCGAAAACTGCCGTTCTTATCCAATTGATACAGAAAGGACGTGCTGGATACGGTTACTTTTATTTCTGAAATCAAATCTTGCAAGGCATTTTTTTTGGCGGTTTCTTGGTAGTCGGGCTGGCGCATAGAAGCACTTCCAATGCCTATGTAGTAAACCGAAGAGATGGGACGCGACTTCACCCATTCGGGACGATTGTCTTTTTCTTGCATGCCGACGGCAGCACTCTTTTTCTGACAAGCAAAGGTGCCGCATAGTAAAGCAACCATGCACAGCAAATATAGGCAGTTGTTAGTCTTCATACTGAGTTTCAACATATCGAATTACTTTTTTTACACATTCGTTGGCAATACGCTCCCAAAGCGGGTCTATCATTGCTTGGGTGGAGTTGAGCTGCTGCTTGGCAGTGAAAAGTTTTTGCAATTCGCTGCGGGCGGCAGTAGAGGTATTGACACTGGTTTCGCTACCGGGATACAAGTTTTTATAATCACCACGATAGGTGGCATAGTGTATGTTGTCGTTTTGAGCATAGCGAGCAATATCGGAAAATATGATTTTGCCTGTTTCCGAAGAAACTAAATAATACTGTACGCTTACTTCCACAGTTTTGGATTGCTGGTATTCAGTGTAGTTGGTTTTGCGGTAGCGTATCTCATACTTTGTTTCATTGCTTGTTGTATCTGTTACTTTTACCTTATAGCTTTCATAAGCTATTTTGTTCATCGATTGCAGGGGCGTTTGGTTGACCGATACACTGATGATGCGGGCTGACAATACTGCTTTGGCACCCAATAACTTGCCGGCTTCGGCTGCTGTATTTTCATTGACCATCCCACTCATGCTCAGTTGTTGTTCGCTTAAAAACTTGTTGATATTGTCGCGGTCCACAACTTCAATTAGAGGGTGTTTGCTGTTGACCAATAGATGGATGAGGCGCCCGCGCAGGCTTTCGGCATAAGGTAGGTTTTGGTGGTCGCCGGGAATGACCGGCAACACACTGACCGTAAGCATGGCTTTTTGACGACAGTACTCGCGCAATTGACGCACGTCTTTGTAGTCGGGCAGTTGACGGTAAATTTCATCAAACTTATAGAAGGCTTGCTTGTATTTTTCTTCGTTCATCAAGCGGTTGCCTTCTCGATAAATGGGCTCATAGGTGCTGCTTTGTTTCAGCGTTTTGACGTCTTTATAAGTGGGGTCCATGCGTAGAATTTCATCGAAGATGGCATCGGCTTCGGCAAACTGCTCTGCGAGCAGCTTTTGAGTGCCTTCCTTGTAGCGCTGTTCAAGGTAGATGGCTTTGGATTCTTCAAAATACTCACGATGGGGGGCGGGAATACTTAACTCTACATGGTGTTGGGCTACTTTCTGTCGGAAGTCTTCGGCTTTCAGAAAAGCATAAACCACTTCGCGATGTTGCCCGTTGGTATGTGCTTTAAATACTTCACGGAGGTAGTCTTCCAGCACATGTTCGCCTGCCCTTTTCAAGCCTATTTGGGCGTCTGTTTTTCTGGGGTTGCGCCGTATGGCTTCCATGTAGCTATTGGCAGCTTCGAGATACATGTGGGATTGCTCGAAGGCAATGCCTTGTTTTAAATACCTTTTGGCTCCACTGCACCCAGATAACAGCAGGCACAAGGCTACTAAAAAATAAAAAGGTGAGCAGTTTTTCATAATACCATCGATTCTCTTTGCCTTTAATTTAAGAAAAAATGTGCCAAAGCAGACCATTGGTCGGGTAAAATGAAAACCTCTTAGGGGTGGTACTCAAAAGCGCCGATATCGGGTTGGCTGTCGCGGGGATTGCCTTTGATATCGATTGTCAAAGAGGTGGGCAATCCTCGGTTGATGAGCGGCGAGTTCTCTGCCGGACGAAAGTCCAAAAGACGCTCGTTTTGGAAGAGGGCACCGCTGGGGTTCACCTGATTTTGATTGCCAGACGGGTTGAGCACTTCGGCAGAGTAAATAGCTGTCTTGAATACGTTATGAGCCGCCTGAAGGGTGAAGTTCGGTCCTACGAAGTAAATTTCATCGGCTAAATTACCCCAAAAAACCGAGTTGAACAGGCGGATGTTCATAGCAGGCGCTCCGTCGCTTTGTAAGAAAACAGTACCCGGCTCATTGTTGCGGAAGAAATCATATTCATAATTGGCGAAAGTGCAGTGTATGAGTTCATAGTTGCCGCCGTCGTTGGCTTGAAAGAGGCGTTCAATGCAGTTACTAATGATGCTGTTGTAGAGGCGCATTGTGCTATTGAATGCAACGCAGCCTGCCACCGAAGCGTGATATATCTGGCAGCCGTTGAGGTCTACTTGAGTATCACTGCACAAGATACCTATTTCTGTATTGCGCAGGGTGCAGTAATTGAGTACATGACGGCTTGTGTTTGGGTAGAGCAAGAGCCCGCGCCATGTGCCTACAGCTTTTTCGTAGAGGGGCTCTTGACGGAAGCCACCCATTACTACGGGATTGGTGGGGGTTCCGTTGACCAGCAAAGTGCCAAAAACATGTAGGGCAGCGCGATTGTAGGCATAGACGCGTGCGCCTGCTTCGATGGTGAGACTGCAAGTAGGGGCTACGCTCACCGAGTCGTAGAGAATATAGGGGCGGGCGGCATCCCATACGGCGTCGCAGCCGATAGTACCACTGATATGGTTTACGCTTTGCCCCCAGCTGATGAGCGGCACTTTCTGTTGGTTGCCGTTGGTTTCGAAAAGCAGCTCATCGTAAAAAAGTGTTGGCTCTTGGCTTTGGCTGTTGCCGGGCAGCTTGGCAGACACCAAGATGCGCAGGCTGTCGCCGGCACGCAAGAAAACATCTTTCCATTGGTTGCCGGCTTTTCCGTTGACAATCACCTTGTAGGGCGATGAGTTGCCACCCTGCAACGTGATGCGCTGGATACGTAAGTTTTTACTGTTTTTATTGTAAACGCTGAAGCGATAGGTGGGCGTGGTGAGGTCGGTGAAAACCGTATCTAATATGATGGCATCGCTCGAAAACGACAGTTTGAGCTGGCTGTCAGAGGATACAGGCTCTTCTGTACTTTGGCATGCTAACAGCCAAGCCAGAAGAATCACTATTCGATACTGTACATGCCAGCTCCTTTGCTTCATCGCTTTTATTGCACACTACCCTCTTTGAGTTTTTCGGCATTATCGGCAATACGCAGTGCGTCAATGATTTCTTCCAGCTCGCCGTCCATGACTGCCGGCAGGTTGTAGAGCGTCAAGCCAATGCGGTGGTCGGTTACACGGCTCTGCGGAAAGTTGTAGGTGCGTATTTTTTCGGAGCGCTCGCCTGTTTTCACCATAGAGCGGCGTTGCTCACCCACTTCTTTTTGGTATTTTTCAAGTTCAAGCTCATAGAGGCGGGCGCGCAGTACCTTCATCGCTTTTTCTTTGTTTTTTATCTGTGACTTTTCGTCTTGGCAGCTTACCACCAAGCCGGTGGGCAAGTGGGTGATGCGCACTGCCGAATAGGTGGTGTTTACCGATTGCCCCCCGGGACCCGAAGAGCAGAAGGTGTCGATGCGCAAATCATTCGGGTTGATTTCTACTTCTACTTCTTCCATTTCGGGAAGCACGGCTACACTCGCTGCCGAGGTATGTACCCGTCCTTGGGTTTCGGTTGCCGGCACTCGTTGCACGCGATGCACCCCCGATTCATATTTCAGGGTACCATAGGCTTCATTGCCCGTTATAGAGGCTACAATTTCTTTATAGCCGCCCGAAGTGCCTTCGGTGTAATCGAGTACTTCTATTTTCCAACCTTGTTTTTCTGCAAAGCGTTGATACATGCGGAACAAGTCTCCGGCAAAGAGGGCAGCTTCGTCGCCGCCCACAGCCGCCCGTATTTCGAGGATGGCGTTTTTGTTGTCATTGGGGTCTTTGGGAATAAGTAGAAGTTTCAGCTCTTCTTCTATTTGCTCTTTGGCAGGCAACAGCTCGTCAAGTTCTATTTTAGCCATTTCTCTAAACTCTTCGTCTTTTTCGTTGGCTAAAATGTCTTTGGCATTTTGAATGTTCGATAAGATGGATTTATATCTCTTATAGACGGTTACAATCTTTTCCAGCTCTTTGTATTCCTTGCTGAGCTTGGCGTAATTGTCCATGTTACTAATGACATTGGGGTCGCTCATTTGACGGTTTACTTCCTCAAAACGCTCTACTATCGCCTCTAATTTAGCTATCAGGTCCATAGGTGTTGGATGTCTTTGAAAAACAACTTTTGCAAAATTAACTAAAATTTAACTAAATTGATAGTTGAAAATCGGCAAGAGGTTTTACCTTTGAGCTGCAAAAGCAAAAAATTGAAAAAATCTTTTTAAAACATACAAAAACTTGATTGATTGATATTTAGATTCACGTAAATTGCCTTATCTTTGTCAGTCAATTGCTTATAGAAGAAAAAGCAAACGTAAATACTTATGAAGACAATTCGACTGTTGTGTTTATCGGTTGTAATGGTATTTTTCGCCCAATATGCCCAGGCGCAAGGCGGAGATTACAAGTTCCACAACATTTTTATTTACAACTTTACTAAGTATATTGTTTGGCCCTCTGACTATCAGCAAGGCGACTTTGTGATAGGTGTGTTGGGAGCATCGCCCCTGACCAATCAATTGATATATTGGACAGAGAAAAAGAAAGTACGTGGAGTGCAGCCTATCGTAGTGAAGCAATTCGACTCACCCAACGATTTGCGCAATGAAAAAGTGCATATGTTTTTTATCCCTTATTCAAAAAGCGGGTATTTGAAATATGTGCAGGAAGCGGTAGACGGCAAACCTACGTTGATAATAACTGAAAAAAATGGCTTAGCCCTACAGGGCAGCATGATAAACTTCGTAGTACGTAATGGTCGTTGGACTTTCGAAATCAATGAAGAAGCTACTGAACGAGCCGGTTTGAAAGTGTCGAGTGAGTTGCTGCGTGTAGCCATTAGAGTACGCTAAGGGTGATAAAAAGCAATACAAAGATGCCACCTCCAGGCTTGTCTGTGGGGTGGTTTTTTTGTGCTCGCAAAAGAGTATTCTGGCGCTCGCTTGAGGGAATAGCCCATTAAGCTTGTACTTCTTTTCTTTTTTATCAAAAAAGCGTATTTTTAAGCAAAATAGTCGTATCAACAAGCAAAATATATGAAACGAAAAGGGCTAACTATACGCGGAAAAATACTTTTAGGCTTTATTTTGGAAGTATTTATTTTCGCCGTTTATGGTGTGTACGGTATTGTTACCGTGCAAAACAGTGCAACAAAAATAGGCGAATGGAACCGGGTGATTGACCCTTCTTTGGATGCTATTAAAGACTTAAAGCTTTTGGTGGTCAACTCGCAGCGACTTACCTTCTCTTTCATCTATTCGCCACCGCAGGCACCTACCCTCGAAGATGATAAACAAGCGCTTCAAAACCTGCACGAACAAGAGTATCCTTCCTTGAAGGAGCGCATTACTACCCTTACGGGTTTTTGGAAAGACAGCTCACAAGTAGAGCAAATGGAAGAGGCTTTTCAAAAGATAGAAGTCCTTATAGCAGACCAAAAAGTGGCATTGAGCACCTTCCGTACCGTGGATGACCGGAACGACTTCCTGAAAATATCTAATATGAACCAACTGGTAGAAGACAAATTATTGCCTGCCACCTCGCTCATATTGAACGACTTGGACCGTATCGAGCAAGCCAAGAAGCAAGAAAAGGACGTGTATCATGATGATGTGGTTGATTCATTTCAAAATTTGAAATTGCAGACTATTCTTTTAGTCTTGTTTATTACCTTCACAGGTCTGGTATTGGCATGGCTGGTAACCAACGATATCGTATTGCCTATTGAAAAAATCAATACGGTCATTGCGCGCCTGAGTCGTGGTGAACTGCCCGAAGAAAACGAAATAGATACCATTCGCAACCGTAACGATGAAGTGGGTGAGATAGCTCGTTCGGTGTATGGCTTGGTGAGCGGCTTGCGCTCGGTAGCTGCCTTTGCCGAAAGCATCGGTCGCAAAGAGTATAACGTGCCCTTTAAGCCGCTTAGTGAAAATGACGTATTGGGTAACGCATTGATAAACATGCGCGACAACCTTGTGAAGATGACCGCGCTGGAGACGCGCCAAAACTGGGCAAACCGCGGATTGGCTGAGTTTAGTAGAATCTTGCGGGAAAGTAGTGATGACGTCGAGCGCATGGCTGATGTGGTGATTTCGGAGTTGGTTACTTATTTGAAAGCTAACCAAGGCGGATTTTTTATCGTGCGTGAAGATGAGGAGGGGGAACAAGAACCTTATTTGGAGCTGGTGGCTTGTTATGCATGGGATAAAAAACGTTTCCTTGAAAAGAAAATATACAAAGGCGAAGGACTCACTGGACAAGTATGGCAAGAGGGCGAGATGTTATACCTTGAAAACGTGCCCGATGATTATGTGATGATTACCTCTGGTCTTGGCAAAGCCAACCCTAACAGCATTTTGATAGTACCTTTGAAAGCCGCCGATGTCGTGTATGGTGTTATTGAATTGGCTTCATTCGATAGATTTGAAGACTACCAGCGTGAGTTTGTGGAAAAAGTAGCCGAGAGCATTGCTGCTACTTTGGCAATGCTTAAAAACAACGAGAAAACCCAGCGCCTACTTGAAGAAAGTAAGATGCTGGCAGAGCGTATGGCAGCCCAAGAAGAGCAAACGCGCCAATACATTGAAGAGATGCAGGCTACTCAGGAAGAGTTGGCACAGCGCCAGTTGCTGGCAGAAAGCAAAGAATTGGTGATTTATTCTAATGCCGTTGTATTGCATGTAAATAAGCGTTTTCAAATTACCCAATCTAACAACTTAGCATCACAGGTGCTTTATTATACCCCCGAAGAATTGAAAAAAATGACTTTGAGTGAGTTGTTTGCTTCCGAAGCCAAGTACGAAGAGATGCGTATGCAGCTTTCGCGCGGGCAAAGCTGGCGGGGCATTGTAACCATCCGCACCAAATCGGGCGATGAACTGTGGGTGAAAATTTTGGCAGGTACCATTCAAAATGGAGAAAGCACGGAATACATGCTGGTGCTTGATGATATCAATGAAGTACGCATGTTGCATGTGAACTGACAATTTTACTTGGTATCTAAAAAGAAAAAGGGACATGAAACGTCTTTTTGCATGGGGATGGATAGCTTGGCTATCCACTTTTGGTTGGTCTTGCGAAGTAAAAACCATCAAAGAAGCGGGCTATGATGTAGAAGCAATTCAAGAAGAAATAAAGTTGCGCAAAGTGAAGCGCATCACGCCGGCGCAGTTTGTGGCTTGGGTAGATGAGCACAGCGCCAGCGTAGTGGTGGCACTGAACCGCCGCTTAGAGGCATGCATGCATCAACACCCTTTAGCAGATTGCGAAGAGCAAATACGTCCATATATCGATAGCCTTGCCGCTGTGCACGGTTTTCGCTATGAGTTTCTTACGCTGAAAGATTTACAAAGCAAACATGAAACTGCCTCAACAGAGCAAGAAAAACAGTTGTGGTTGGCTTATCTCTATGACATGGAGCAGGGACATGATTTGCAAACCAATGTGCAATTTATCAAAGAACGTAAGGAATATTGGTACACTGCACCCGTAGTTTTTTATGAGGATGCTGAAAGCAACGCGCCTGTTGCTTTGTGGTTGCTTATCTTTCCGCAAAAAGAAATAGTCAAGCGATTCAATTGAGGCTTTGGAAACTATTCCACGAGCAAGAAAGTTAAAAATAGAAGTCCATTAAATACAAACTCACTATGGTTACAATTACAGAAAAAGCCAAGCAAAAACTTATACAGCTGCGTACCGAAGAAGGGAAAGACGAGCATTATCACCTGCGGGTAGCTGTCAAAGGGGGCGGATGTTCAGGTTTGATGTATGACCTTTCTTTTGACAATCAGATACAGCCCAACGACGAAGTGTTTGAAGATAAGGGAATCAAAATACTGGTCGATAAGCGCAGCTTGCTGTATCTGTTGGGTACCACGCTGGACTATTCCGACGGCTTGAATGGTAAAGGTTTTCAGTTCCTCAATCCCAATGCCTCCCGCACTTGTGGTTGTGGCGAAAGTTTTGCAGTATAGAGCATTACATAAAAGATAATCCAGAAGAAACACGAGTCATCTATTTGCAAGGTGGCTCGTGTTTCTTTTACGAAGCCCTTTGTCCACGCCTTATAAAAGAATAATGCTTCGACCTATTTGCCAGTTTAAAGCTATGTCTAAAACGCAGGTACAGCGCTTACGAGACGAAAAGAAAAAAACACCATAAAGAGGGCGATTTTTCTACTCTTTTACCTCGTGCTTAGCGAGAAATATCGCAGAGAGCAGCATGTTTTGATTCAGGAAAAGTAAAATAGGGCATTACTTTTCAATGCTTTAATTGTTTATGCGCTGATGATTTGGTAAATTATACAAGAAGACATTACCAAGTCAAAAACAAATCGGTTTAATTTGGAATTTTATATTTGCAAGCCTGTTGCTTCTTCATTCTCATTTAAAAGCTTAATTTCTTATGATTGACCTGTCAAGCGCTTATTACCATACCGAGCACGTGAACATGTTTTACGTGTCTGCCCCTGAGAATTGGCTGGAGATGCAATGGAAGGGGCACATTGCTTTTGCTGAGGTGCAGGAAGCCATGCAAAAAGCACTAAAAATATTAAAGGAAGTTAAAAGCGATAAGCTCCTTTCAGACCACCGGGCAGTAACCAACTCCTGGGACTCTGCCAACCGCTGGATTGTGGAAAGGTGGCTCAATGATGCTCAACGCCTACGCCTTCGTTATGTGGCATTTGTGGCACCGGAAGAGCTGCTGCCTCGTATCTCTCTGGATAATCTATACCGTATGCTAATGCGCAAGCGCCCAGAAATGAAGGAGAATGTGCGCATCTTCAAAGAAATAGAAGAAGCGCGCAGCTGGTTGCGCACAATGGCTTTGAATCAATAGTCAGAAGAGGAAAGCAGCCATTATTTTAAAACAAACATGCGGCAAGTTTTCTGTTTGAAGAACCTGCATGTTTGTTTTTTTAGGATAAATGCCTATAAGGCAACTTCCTTTGTTGCAAACTTCATGGGGTAGGAGGGGCTAAGCTCTCCTTTTATTATTTTTTGCAGCTTCCGTTTTAGCAGACGTTTCTTCAAAGGCGAAAGGTAGTCGATGAACAGCTTGCCTTCGATGTGGTCATATTCGTGCAAAATGACACGCGCAGTAAAACCATCATATTCTTCTTCATGCAGTTGCCATTCTTCATCGAAATAGCGAATCTTGACGCGCTCTTTGCGGCTCACATTCTCGCGCACCTCAGGAATGCTTAGGCATCCTTCTTCCATTACCCACTCTTCGCCTGAAGTTTCAAGCACGGTGGGATTTATAAATGCTTTTTTGATGTATTGCTCTTGTGAGGCATTTTCTTCTTCCTCTTCTTTCAGGTGGAGGGTATCCACCACAAACAGGCGAATGGCTTTACCTATTTGCGGGGCAGCCAACCCTACTCCATGCGCCTGATACATGGTTTCGAACATGTCTTCGACCAGCTGTTTGAGGTCGGAGCCTTGTGGTATATCTTCTGCTTTTTTACGCAGCACCGGGTCGCCGTAAGCTACAATAGGATAAATCATAAGTCTTTTTGTTTCGACAACAAAGATACGAACAAAATTGCTTATAGGCGATGTTGCAAGAACTCTTGAAGCAAGAGGGTGGCAGCCGTGCGGTCTATATTGCCCTTTTGCCGGCGGTATTTCTGTTTGGTGCCTCCGGCAATCATTGCCCGTACTGCGTCTTTAGAACTGCCGTATTCATCTACTGTATGCAAGGCGATGTGCGGATAACGCTGTTTCAGTTCTTGAATAAAAGCATCTACAGCGGTGGTAGAGTGCGTAGGGGAGCCGTCGGCTTTGAGCGGGTAGCCCACTACAAAGGCTTCTACTTCTTCTTTTTGCAGGTAACGGTGCAGGTATTCCCAGAGTTGGTCGGTGGGCACCGTTTCCAAAGGCGACGCGATGATTTGCAAAGGGTCGGTTACCGCTATGCCGGTTCTACTCAGTCCGTAGTCAAAGGCAAGAATGCGAGCCATCGTGCGTTTGGGTTAATCGTGAATGAATGGAAGGGTACTTTCGAGCTGCATACCGCGCGAAGCTTTGATGAGTATATGATAACCTGCCCAGTGTTGGTCTGCCAACCAATTGTGAAGTGAAAATTTGTCGGGGAAATAGTAGGCAAAAGGCAAGTGGGCAAGTGCTGCCTGCACCTCCTTGCCATAGAGTACCACTTTATCAAAGTCGAAGGAAGCAATGAGTTGCCCTAAGTCTTCGTGAGCTTGCCGACTATAACCGCCCAGTTCAAGCATATCACCAACAATAAGCATCTTGGGGCGATGGGGCAGCCGTGCAAAACTACGTATGGCTTGCTCCATAGAAGAGGGGTTGGCATTGTAGGCATCCAATACGATGCGCACTTGTCCTTGTTCTATGAGTTGCGAACGCTGATTTTTGGGGATGTATTGGGCAATGGCTTGTAGTGCTTGACTTTCTTCAATCCCAAAAGTAAGCCCGATGCAATGGGCTGCTGCTATGTTGTCGAAATTATAGTCGCCAAAGAGGTGGGTTGAATAAGTATGTCCTTCTTTTGTTTTGATGCCTACAAAGTACTCGCCTTTTATGGCTTCTATGCCTTGTGGATATTCTATCCGTTTAGGTAGCCGGCTTGCCATGCGCATGAGCCATTCATCGCGGCTGTTGACAAAGGCAGTACCTTCGTTTTTGAGCAAATAATAATACAATTCACTGTTGGCACGGGCAACCCCTTCGAGGCTGCCGAAGCCTTCGAGGTGGTCCATCCCTATGTTGGTAATAAGCCCATGGGTAGGAGCTGCTATTTCACACAAAGCCGCTATTTCGCCTTCGTGGTTAGCTCCCAGCTCTATTACAGCTATTTCGGTATTTGCAGGCATGCGCAAAAGGCTCAAAGGAACGCCTATGTGGTTGTTGAGGTTACCCGGTGTAGCAAAGGCACGGTAGCCACAAGACAGCACGGCGTGGGTGAGCTCTTTTGTGGTGGTTTTGCCGTTGGAGCCGGTAATGGCAATAAGTGGAATATTGAATTGTTTTCTGCGGTGATGTGCCAATGCTTGCAATGCTTGCAAGCCATCTTCTACCAGATAGCAGCGGGGATGGGCTTTTGCCACCGAAGGGTCATCGACGACTGCAGCGGCGGCGCCGGCTTCTATAGCCTGCAAGGCAAAGCGGTTGCCATCGAAGCGCGCACCTTTTAATGCCCAAAAAATCTCGCCTGATTGCAGGGTGCGGGTGTCGGTACAAACCCCGCGGCTTTCATTGTAAAGACGAAAAAGCTCCGGAATGGTAGTGTACATGACTTTCTGTTTGTATCGGAATAAGAACGGAGGGCAAAGATACGAAACTTCTTTTCTAAGACTTAGGCTTCTGTTGTTGGGATTTGAGCACTTGCCCCGGTGGGGGCAGAGGGCACAGCCTGCGGTTTGGTGAAGAGATAAAAGCTGAAACGCGTGCCCTCGTCCACTTTGCTTTTTACTTCTATTTCGCTGTGGTGCGCCAAGATGATTTGCTTCACGATGGCGAGCCCCAGACCGCTGCCGCCACTTTCTTTCGAACGGCTTTTTTCTACACGATAGAAGCGGTCGAAGATGCGGTGTAGGTGCTTTTTGGGAATCCCCACGCCATTGTCTTCAATCACTACTTGACACCGGTCTGTGGAGTCTGCCGACAGCAGACGCACCCGTACGAAGCCGCCTTCTTTCCCATATTTAATTCCGTTTTCCACTAAGTTTATAAATACCTGGCGGATGCGTTGTGGGTCTGCCCATGCGATACACTGCCTCGGGCTCTCTAGTTGCAGTTCGATGGAGCGGGCAGCGGCTTTGTTCTGCAGCTGTTCAAATACCTCTTCACAGATTCTATGCAGGTCCACCTGTTGAAAGTTCATTTTGATAACGCCCATTTCCATTTGTGAGAGCATGAGCAAGTCTTGCACCAAGTGCTCGAGTCCTTCGAGGCTTTTGTTGGCACGTTCTAAAAATACATAGCGCACTTCTTCGTCGTCGATGGCGCCATCCAAAAGGGTTTGTATGTAGCCTTGTGCTGCAAAAATGGGTGTTTTTAACTCATGGGAAATATCGGCGATGAACTCGCGGCGAAAAGCCTCCAACTTCACCAAGTCATCTATTTCTTTTTGTTTTTTAGCAGCATAGCTATATATCTCTTTGTGCAGGTCCTGCAGCGGTCCTGAAATAGTAGCCAGTTGACGCTTGGCAAGCTTAAAGTCTTTTTTCTTAATCTTATTCAGAGAAGTGTAGAGTTGATTGACTTCGCGGAAGATAAGCAGCTCCAGCGCCAAAGTGTTGAGAATGACGCCTGCGGCAAAAGAAATGCCAAAACAGGTGAGGAGCAACCAAAAATGGCTTTCTGGAAAGAGAGACACAAAAAGGGTAGTGAGCCCTGCTACACACACTGAAATGAATACAGCCCACTGTTTGGGTGAACGAGGCATAAAAGAGCAATCTTAACGGTTCAAAACTACTTCTATTCTACTGTGAGCAGCTATTTTAATCGATTGAAAATTTGTATCCTACACCTTTGACCGTCTTGATGTAGTTATCACCAATCTTTTCGCGTATTTTACGCACATGCACATCTACTGTGCGGGTAAGGACAAACACATCGTCGCCCCATATGTTTTGCAGCAGCTCTTCGCGGGTGAATACTTTTTTGGGGTGTTGTGCCAAGAAGAAAAGCAGTTCAAACTCCTTGCGGGGCAGCTCCACTTCTTTTCCATTCAGTGTAACTAAGTACTTGTCGCGGTCAATGATGAGCTCGCCTACTTCTATACGGTTGCTTTGAGGTTCACGGCTACGCTTGGTTTCTCGTTTTAGAGCGCTGGCAATGCGAGTCATCAGTGCTCGAATACGTATGGGCTTAGATTGGTAGTCATTAGCACCAATATCGAAGGCGGCTACTTCAGAATATTCTTCATTACGGGCGGTCAAGTAAAGAAGGTAAACATCTTCATTTTCTTCTCTGATACGCCTGCCGGCTTCCACTCCGTCCATTTTGGGCATCATAATATCCATAATGATAAGGTCAGGACGAAACCGCCGGGCTACCTCTACGGCTTCCTGTCCGTCGAAGGCTGTTTGCACTTCATAGCCTTCTTTTTTCAAGTTATAGCTTAACAGCTCGACAATATCACGCTCATCGTCAACCACCAACACCTTGTAAGGGGTAGTACTCATAGTGTGTATGCTTTTTTGTCGTAAAATTAATGTTTTTTAATAAAACCGAAGAGAGTAAGTGTTTGATTGACAAAATATTAAAGCTTTGTTAATGATTTCTTTACATCATTTGACTGGGTGACGTGCTGGGTAGCCCGAGAAAGTCAACGCACTCAGAGCACTATGTCTTCAAACAGCCACTGTAGGGCTTCTTCTTCATCTTGAAAATAGCGCAGGGGTGGTAAGACCAAGCCCCGCTCTGGTACTTTCTTGTTGAGCTGTACCTGCAGGGTCAGTTCGCCGAAGGCATTTCGAAAAGGCAGAATAGCTACCCGGAAAGGGAAGGGTACCTGTGCTATGGCTTGTGGGTACCATTCGTTGTAGGTCCAGCGGATTTCTTCTACTGTTTGCAAGGAAGCATCCTGCAAGTCAATAAGCCAGCGTTTGAGTTTGTGCTTTTTGACTAAGTCTATGCTTTCGTGCCACACTTGCCGATGCTCTTCTGGGGGGGCAAATCCCCACCATTCGACTACGATAAGCTCTTTGCCAGTGTCTATTTTTATACAGCTGTGTTCGCTTTGAAACGCCGTTTGCATCCTTCTTTTTTAGGTTTGTTTTTCGCCAATAATTTTGCCGTCGAGCATATACACGATGCGGCGAGTGTAGTGCGCCCATTGTTCGGCATGCGTTACCATGACAATGGTGAGCTCACCGCTGTGATGCAGTTCCTGCATCAGCTGCATCACCTGAGCGCTTTCGGTACTATCCAAATTGCCGGTAGGTTCATCGGCAAGCAACAAAGCGGGGCGGCTCACCAATGCACGCAACAAAGCTACTTTTTGTTGTTGCCCGCCGGAGAGCTCGTGGGGGTAAGCATAGCGCCGGTGCCACAGGCGCAAGCGTTGCATCCACTCTTTGAGCAAGGCGGAAGGTAAGCCGTCTTTGTTTTTTTTATACCGCAGGGGCAACACAATATTTTCATACACATTCAGCTCTTCTACCAAGTTGAACTGTTGAAATACCATGCCTATATGATTGCGGCGCAGGATGGTGCGTGCTTTCTCGGAAAGGGGCGCTGCTTGGTCGTTCAGGTAAATACTGCCCGACGTAGGCACATCTATCATGCCCAATAAGTTGAGCAAGGTGGTTTTGCCACAGCCCGAAGGTCCCATGATTGCGAGGAAATCCCCTTGCGAGATTTGCAGGTTTATGCCGCGCAAGGCGGGTGTTTGCACGCTGCCAGAATCGTAATATTTGTGCACGTCTCTCAGTTGAATAGGGAAGAGCTGCCCGGCGTTTGCCGGTTGCTGAAACGAAGAGCTGCCAAGTAGTTTATAAAATTTGTACATTCGCAAGAAGAGGCTTACGCTCAAATATGCAAGATATGGCACAGGCAGCAAAAAAGAAAATATTGATTGTAGATGACAACGAGGACGTCTTGTGGGCGCTGAAGATGTTGCTCAAAAGACAAGGTTGGGAGGTAAGCACCGAGCAAGACCCGCGCCGCATTCCTTTTTTGGTGTCGCAGCATGCATTTGACCTTATCTTGCTGGACATGAACTTTCGCGAAGATACTACTTCCGGCAAGGAAGGTTTTGAGTGGCTGGCTAAAATATTGGAAATAGACCCCCAAGCCGTGGTGATTATGATTACAGCCTATGGCGATGTGGATACCGCTGTGCAAGCCCTGAAAGCCGGTGCTACCGACTTTGTACTCAAACCTTGGGAAAATGAAAAGCTCATTGCCACGCTGCAGGCTGCTTTGAAGCTGCGCGATTCTTATCGCAAGGTAGAGCAACTGGAACGCAAAAACGAACAACTGACTGGCATCATCAACCGAGCAGAGGTGGAAATGTTGGGCAATAGCGCTGCCATGCAGAAGGTGCGCATGCTCATCGACAAGGTGGCAGCTACCGATGCCAATGTCTTGATTTTAGGCGAAAACGGCACAGGCAAGCAATTGGTGGCTAAGATGATTCACCGCCAATCGAGGCGTTCGGCAAAACCCTTTATTGGCGTGGACATGGGGGCAGTGAGCGAAACCCTCTTTGAAAGTGAGCTGTTCGGGCATAAAAAAGGAGCTTTCACCGATGCCAAACAAGACAGAATAGGGCAGATAGAATTGGCTCATGGAGGCACCCTCTTTTTAGATGAAATAGGCAACCTGTCGCTGGCACTTCAGGCAAAGTTGTTGACCGTATTGCAAGACAGACGCATACGTCGGCTGGGCAGCAATGACTGGATTGACATCGATGTGCGTTTGATTTGTGCCACCAATATGCCGCTACACGAGATGGTCAAGGAGGGCACTTTTCGCCAAGACCTGCTTTACCGCATCAATACAGTAGAGATTTATTTGCCGCCCCTGCGCGAGCGCATCGAAGACATTCCGCTACTTGCCGAGCATTTCCTTCGCCGTTTTGCGCAGAAGTACAGAAAAGAAGTGCGGCAGTTGTCTGCCGAAGCGCTCAAAGTCTTGAAAACTTACAGCTGGCCCGGCAACATACGGGAATTGGAGCACGCCATAGAACGGGCAGTGATTATGGCAGACAAGCACACGCTGACCAACGATGATTTTGCTTTTTTGCAAAAAGCGGCACCTTCTGCCAAACTACCTACGGATTTGCCTCTGAATTTGGAAGAACTGGAAAAGCAAGCCATTGCGCAGGCACTGAAAAAGCATCAAGGCAACATAAGCCAGACCGCCAAAGAGCTGGGCATTACGCGTGCTGCTTTGTATAGACGAATAGAAAAATATGGGCTTTAAATCACCATATCGGCAATTTTTTTTCCATGTGCTGCTGGGATGTGCTTTTGTAGCTGCCGCAACGTGGAGCTATGGGCAGCAGCGACCTTTTACCGCTATCTTCTTTGCTTTGTTGGCAGGGGCTTTTTTGTTGGCAGCATGGCAGGTTTTGTTGCGCATTGAGCGCAGGTGGTGGTTGCTCTTCGATGCATGGGAAGCAGGCGAACACCGCCAGCCTGCTTCCTTTAAAGACTACTATGCCGAAGCCTACCGTCGTTGGCAAGCAAGCGTCGTTGCCTTGCAGCAACAACAAGAACAACAAGAGGCACACAACCTCTTTTTGGAAACACTGCTTGCCAACATAGAAGTGGGCGTGATAGTGCTGCGCTTGGATGGCACCATCTATTGGCACAATCCGGCAGCCGTACGTTGGTTGCGCTTGCCGCCGGCAGCACGGCATCTGCAACAACTGCCGCCGGCTTGGGAAACATGGAAACAATGGGTGTTGCAGGCAGCACACCACGAAGAGCACCTCTTTGAGGTGCCCATAGACCATTCGCTCATTAGCTTTTCCTCTAAGGTGAGTCGTTTTGCCGTGTTGGGTGAGTCGCTGATAGCGGCAAGCATACAAAACCTGCAGCACCTCATGGAAGACAAAGAAATGATGGCGTGGCAGCAGCTGACCAGAGTACTTACTCACGAGATAAGCAACTCGGTTACCCCTATTGCCTCTATTCTCGCTTCGGTGCGCGAACTGATGCAAGGGGAAGCCTTGGCTGCCGAAGAGCAAGAGGAAGTGCAACAAGCCTTGGCACTGGTAGAGCGTCGCGCCCAAGAGCTGACTCGTTTTGTGCAAGAGTTTCGGCATTTAGCCAAAATGCCGGAGCCCAACCGCCAATGGATAGAAGTACGCGCTTTGTTTGAAGAGGTAAAGCAGCTGTTACAGCAAGAAGCCGATGCCATTCAAGCTTCCATTGAAATCGTAGTAGCGCCTGCCGGTATGCAATTGTGGGCAGACAGAGCTTTGCTCATGCAAGTGCTCATCAATTTGTGCAAAAATGCACTGCATGCTTTGGCAGACACACAAGCAGGCAAAGAACGCAAAGTGCGATTGGTAGCCATAGAGGCGGAGCGTTATTTGGCGGTAGAAGACAACGGTCTGGGCATTCGACCGGAAGCCATGCAACGCTTGTTGGTGCCCTTTTTCTCTACAAAGAAAAAAGGCTCAGGCATAGGACTGAGCCTTTCAAGGCAAATTGTAAGGGCACATGGCTGGCGCTTGAAGGTACAATCCGAATGGGGGAAAGGCACCTGCATTCGCATTGATTTTTAGCGTTCAATTGGTAATTGCGACGCTTGCCAGTCCATGATGCCTCCTTTTAGGTTATATACCTTCTTGAAACCCAATTCGCGCATCAAGGCAACAGCGCGGCTACTGCGTCCGCCGCTGCGGCAATAGACGTAGTACGTTTGATTTTTATCCAGCTGCTCGAGTTTCTGGCGGAATCGTTCATCGTAGAAGTTAAGCAGTTGGGCATTGGGCAAATGCCCCTCAGTGTATTCTTCGGGCGTGCGCACGTCCAATACAACCCCCGGCTGCTCTTTTAGTTTTTGAGCGAAGGTGGTAGGGGGTAGGTCTTGCCCTTCTTTCGACTGGGAGGCGCCAGAACAGGCTGTCAGTAATAAGGCAACAAGGGTTATCCACTTTATGCTCCACAGTTTCATGGTCATTTGTTTTTTTACGCTTTATTTTCAAAAGGCATCGCAGCTGCTCATACATTTCAGTACACCCAACACTTCTTTCATCTTCAGGGAGTAAAGGATATTTTTTCCGTCTCGCTTGCAATCCAATATACCTTTCAGTTTCATGTTGGATAGGTGATGCGAAGTGAGCGACTGCTCTGAGCCCAGCATCTCGCAAATGGCAGATACCGACAATTCTTCATGTTCTGCCAGCAACTTCACAATACCCAGCCGCATAGGGTGCGCAATGGCTTTCAGTATGAAAGCTACTTTTTCGATTTTGTCGGCTGTCAAAGCCTCTAAATTTAACTCTTCCGTCGTCATAGCGTGTTCTGTTTTTTTACAGAACAAAGTTAAATGAAAATATGTTCATGCAAAAATAGTGCTTTTTTACGCCTTGGTGCTACGGAGTTCCAGCACCGTGATTTCCGGCAGTATGCCTACTCGTCCGGGGAAGCCTATATATCCGAAGCCACGGTTTACGTACAAATACTGCTGTCCTTCACGGTAGAGGTCTGCCCATTGTTTGTAACGGTATTTTGCAGGACTCCAGCGGAAATCGCCAATTTCTATGCCAAACTGCATGCCGTGTGTATGACCGGCAAGTGTCAAGTCTATGTCCGGAAATTCGGGGCGTATTTGTGCATCCCAATGGCTGGGGTCGTGTGAAAGCAGTATTTTCACGGGATAGTCTTCGGTGCCTTGATAGGCTTTGTGCAGTTTGCCATATTTAGGGAAGCGTCCTGTGCCCCAGTTTTGCACGCCCAGCAGGGCAATGGCTTCGCCTTCTACTTCAATGGGCAGGTGCTCGTCGAGCAACAGGCGCCAACCAAGCAGGCGGTGCGCTTTCAACATATCTTCGAAGTTGCGGCGCTTTTCTTCCATACTTGCCCATGGGTGATAGTCGCCGTAGTCATGGTTGCCAAGCGTAGAATACACCCCTAAAGGCGCTTTCAGTTTTTCGAACAACTGAATGTAATCGTTGACTTCTTTGGTTTCGTTGTTGACTAAGTCGCCAGTAAAGCAAATGATATCAGGCTTTTCGCGAAGAATCATCTCTATACCGCCACGCACTGCCCGCTTATTGAAAAAACTGCCGCTGTGGATATCAGAAATTTGCAGTAATCGGATGCCATCGAATTTCTTGGGCAGGTTGGGAAGATAAATTTGCCGCCGGCGCACGCGGTAGTCATGCGCGCCCGACAGAATGCCAAAGCTCATGGCAGTAAGCGGCAGCGCCGCCGTGACCAAAGCTGCTTGACTTAAAAACTCGCTGCGGCTGATGCCTTCGGTGTTGGCACCAGCTGAGACCACCACTTGCGTGCCCCAGCGCAACAAACGACTAAGGTCTTCAATAACTAAAGCAATGCCTACCAGTAGCTTCGACAGAAAGACAATAAAAGTTCCCCCCATGGAGAGGGTTTTCCATGTAGCCCATTGGCTGCCTAAAAAGACATAAGAGGCTACACTCATCAGGCTCAATACAGTGATAGACCAATAAAGTGCGTAAATACGTTGGCGTGTAGCAGGAGGGCTGTCGTGCCACACAGTACGCACTGCCTGAAATACATACCAATCTAAAAGCAAAAAAATAACCGCGAGTACCAAAAGAAAAATAATTCTACCTTGTTGCATCGATACTATTAAATTTTTGTTGAAAGAAGAAAGCGAAATAAAAACACATAAGGAAGCGGATAAGTTTATCGCCGGATAGCTACGTCAGTTAGGTATGCTTGTCTTTTAGTAAGGCTTGTCTTTTAGTAAGATTTCTAATATTGCCGGATTATTATTGCTTCCTTTGTGGTCAATTCAGCAGAAGTGTTTGGCTTTCAAATCAAGAGATAAACAAAAATCCGAAGAAAAATAAAGAACAGTAAAGAAATCGAAACTAATCCTACTCAAACTATGCTTAACAAGCAGGTATCGGGCTTTGCTACCTTTCGTCCAAATATCTACTTTTGTCGAGACTTCAGATATTGCCAAAACCTTGTATGCAAGTCAAAAAAATCATCGTCTTAAAATAAAAAGTTGAGGTAAAATGAAAGCAGTTTTAACTATTTTGCTTCTGATTTTGAGCAATTCATTTATGACCCTTGCTTGGTATGGGCATTTAAAATTTTCCGAAATGAAATGGTTCAATAAGTTAGGACTCATTTCAATAATCCTCATAAGTTGGGGAATTGCCTTCTTTGAATACATTTTTCAAGTCCCTGCCAACAGAATTGGATTTAAAGGCAATGGCGGACCCTTCTCTTTGATTCAGCTAAAGGTACTTCAAGAAGTAATCACCTTGGTGGTTTTTACCGTTTTTACTTTGATTGTTTTCAAAACAGAAACCTTCAGAACGAACCATATAATAGCATTCATCTTTCTGGTTTTAGCCGTTTATTTTACTTTCAAAAAGTAGTGGAATTACAGACATTGGACGTGTTGCGACATGGGCAAAATGAAATAGACTTGCCAACGAAGTCGCGATTTCAAGGTTTTGTAGCCAAAAACCCATAAGACCGCCACACAGTGTAGGAGTAGTGAGAAAGTAAAAAACAGTAAAATTACAGGGAGTGCAAAGCTATGGCAAAGCTGCTTTAAATTCCGAAAATATCAACAGCTTATGCTTATAGTGGATAAATATTTTTGCACCCCCTGCTTTAAAAGCATCCTGCCTGATTCAGTGGCTTGAAGAAAAAACAACAAAAGCCCAAGAAAAAGATTTGACTTTCATATAACCTAATCCTATTTCAAATAGTTAACTAACCACAAGTGCTCTGTTGTAATTCTTCCTTGAATCCATCAATAGCAAAAATGTTAAGAAATAAAAAAGAATTTCTTCCACAAAAAATCTGTGTTGTGTGTGGGCGCCCTTTTTCTTGGCGAAAGAAGTGGAAAAAGGTATGGGATGAAGTTAAGTATTGCAGCGATAAATGCCGAAGTAAACGAGGCTCAATAAAAACTTTATGAAAAAAATAATTTATTGGTTTAGAAATGACTTAAGGCTGCACGACCAAATTATTTTAAAACGAATTGAAAATCAGAAAGAGGTGGTTCTGCTGCCTATATTTTGCTTTGACGAACGATGGTTTGCAAAGCATACACTTGGCTTTCCTAAAACCGGCAGCATCAGGGCAAAGTTTTTAATTGAGACCGTGAACAATTTAAAAACCAATCTTCAAAAGATTGGTTCTGACCTTCTTGTAACTTTTGGTAAAACCGAAGAAGTGCTTTTTGAGGTTGCTAAAAGGTTTAACGCAAATGAGATTTATGCAGAGAAAGAAGACACAAGCGAAGAGATTTTTGTTGAAGAAGCATTGAAGAAACGACTTAGCATTCCTGTTCATTTTCATGAATCCAAAACTTTGTTGAAAACCGAACAACTTCCGTTTTCCATTAGTAACCTGCCTGATATTTTTACCCACTTCAGAAAGAAAGTTGAGCCAATACTTGATACAGTTCAACCTATCGAAGAAGTAGAAAAGCTTCCGCCGTTTCCGGATGAGTTCAGAAATGAGCATTCTTTTTCTCTTCAAGACTTTGGTTTGAACGAAGCTGTGTTTGACTCAAGAGCCGTAATGCATTTTACTGGGGGCGAGTGCGAAGGGCTGAAGAGATTAAACAAGTTTATTTGGCAAGATAAAAGTATTCTTCATTACAAAGAAACACGAAATCAGTTGATAGGAGAAAATTATTCTTCGAAGTTTTCTCCTTGGCTTGCCAACGGTTCACTCTCGGCAAGAAGAGTATTTTCAGAAATTAAAAAGTTTGAAAAAGAAGTTGAAGCCAATGAGTCCACCTACTGGCTTGTATTTGAACTACTGTGGCGTGATTATTTCCGATTTGTTGCCAAGAAATATGGAAATAAAATTTTTCTGAAAGGTGGAATTAAAAACAAAAGTCTCAGCTATAACAATGATTTTGAAGTGTTTGAAAAATGGCGAACTGGAAAAACAGGTAATGACTTTGTGGATGCTAACATGACCGAATTGATGAAAACGGGATTTATGTCTAATCGTGGCAGACAAAATGTGGCGAGTTACCTTTGTAAAGATTTGAAGATTGATTGGCGATGGGGCGCCAGTTGGTTTGAATCTCAACTTATTGACTATGATGTGGCAAGCAACTGGGGCAACTGGATGTATATAGCCGGCGTTGGAAATGACCCCCGTGAAGCGAGGTACTTCAATGTGAACAAGCAGGCTGCAATGTATGACCAAGACACATCTTACAGAAAACTTTGGCTTGATTCATTAGCTAAACCATGAAGCATAAATTGAAATACTTTGCCGGAATCGATGTCCAGATAAATCGAGGTTGTTGCTATTACATTATTGAGCAAAACAAAAAATATGTTGCAAGCGGATGGGTAAAAGAAAATATTCCACAAACATTACGCACACTACTGCTTCAAGTTTCTAACAATCGACCTGATAAGATAGCGGTTGGGATTGATGCACCCCGAATGCCTATCACAAAATGGCGGAACAGATATTTTGATAGAAAAATGAATTCTTGGATTGAAAAACCTAAACAAAGCTTCGGCAGAGAATGCGAAGCAATCATCAAAGCTTACAACATAGCAAATCCGCAATGGACGAAAACACTGGCAGAATCGCCGCAGTGGATGAAGCTCGGTTATAATATTTTCTCGGCACTTGAAGATTTTAAGCATGTATATGAAGTCTTTCCGTCCGCCTCATACAAAATGCTTGAAAAAGAAAACCTTACGTATGAATTGTGCTTGAATCATTTTATTAGCGGAATCAAAGATATGCTGGATGCTTCGGTTGCAGCCATTACGGTTTATGAATTTGTAAATGGAAGAGGTTGCGAAGTCGGGGGCGAGGATGGTTTAGGAACCATCGTTTTGCCCCGCAGATTAGAAGATAAGAGGTTGTATGAAACAGGTTAAAAAGATTTCATCTAAACCAAATCGTTCCTTTTCCAGTTGTTCTGATTGCTTCTTTATCATAATCCTATGAAAATACTTTTAACAGGTGCAACCGGATATATTGGCAAGCGTTTGCTGCCTGTGTTGTTAGAACATGGGCACGAGGTGGTTTGCTGTGTAAGAGACAAGAAGCGATTCCCAACCGAAGGGATTTACAAAAGTGATAGAATCTCTCTATTTGAAGTGGATTTTACAAAAGAGTTACCTTCCGCAAAGTCCATAGAGGATATTGATGCTACATACTACCTTATCCATTCCATGAGTTCAAAAATAAAAGATTTTGAAAAGCTCGAAGAAATCTCTGCAAATAATTTTGTAAAGCTTATGAAGCAAACTGCTGTGAAGCAGATTATTTATTTGGGCGGAATTACAAACGAAGAAAAACTTTCTAAACATCTTGCCTCCAGAAAAAAAGTTGAAGAGATTTTAAGCAAGAGCGGTATTCCACTCACATCTCTGAAAGCCGGAATTATCGTGGGGTCGGGCAGTGCATCCTTTGAAATCATTCGTGATTTGGTTGAAAAACTTCCTGTAATGATAACTCCCAAATGGGTCAATACAAAGCATCAGCCGATTGCAATACGAAATGTGTTGGAATATTTAGTTGGCGTTTTGCTAAATGAAGAAACTTATAATCAATCATTCGATATTGGGGGTCCTGATATCTTGACATATAAAGAAATGCTCTTACAATTTGCAGAAGTTCGCGGACTAAAAAGGTATATTTTTACGGTCCCTGTTATGACTCCCAGATTATCCTCTTATTGGCTCTATTTTGTAACCTCCACATCTTACAAGCTTGCGGTTAATTTAGTCGAGAGTATGAAAGTGCCTGTGGTGGCAAAAGACAACAGACTTGAAAAAATGCTGGGCATAAAACCAATTCCGTACAAAGAAGCGGTTGAGTTAGCGTTTCAAAAAATAGAACAAAACAATGTTATTTCGAGCTGGAAAGATTCACTCGTATCAAGTTATACGGATAACTCGCTTTTAGAACATATCAATGTGCCAACATACGGATGTTATATTGATAGAAGAGTAAAAGAAATTAAGGGCAGTGTTGATAAAGTTCTTGAAAACATTTGGTCTATTGGTGGTGAACGCGGCTGGTATTATGCAAATTGGTTATGGCGCCTTCGTGGCTTTTTGGATAAACTGGTGGGCGGTGTGGGTTTGCGCAGAGGAAGAACAAACCAAAACAACATTTACACTGGGGACGCACTGGACTTCTGGCGCGTGCTTGTTGCCGACAAAGAAAATAAAAGACTGCTGCTCTATGCCGAAATGAAATTGCCCGGGGAAGCCTGGCTCGAGTTTAAGATTACAAATAAGGACGGAAAACATTTTCTGCAACAAACCGCAACATTCCGCCCGAAAGGCTTGCTAGGGCGTTTATACTGGTACTTGATTTTGCCTTTTCATTTTTTTGTGTTTGAGGGTATGGCTGAAAATATTATTAAGCACAACAGAGATTAAAAATCTCTTTGCACATAATTTTTTTAATCAGGAAGGGAATTTTGTAGCAGAAATCGATTACATCAGGTTTAAAATAGTGTCATGAACAATTACCAATGAAAACTTTTTTGCTTTACTTTTGCCAAATTATTTTGTGCATATTTTCAATACAATTTTTCTAAACCTCTCTTTGCTTGATACTAAATTTCAGCTCAATTGCTTTGAAGGCAAATTGCTTCTTCAAAAAAATTTCTACTTATAAAGTATTTAATTCCTTACCGGGTTTAGCATAAGACAATCTTGAAATTCTTTTCGTTTCGTGATAGCTGTCTAATCCACTGATGGTGATTGTTCCGGCTTTTTCTATATCAACATATCCATCATCGAGCACAACATTGTCAGGTAGAATCACTTCCAGAATCTCACCGATTAGAAAAATGGTATCGTTGATTTTTATCCAATGTTCTTCAACAAAGCGGCAACCAATTTTAATATTCGATTCTTTCACATAAGGTGCTTGAATTGTATCCGAAAATTCCGGAGTCAATCCGCATTCCTCAAACTCAGAAAGTTCTTTATCATACCTTGCGGAGGTTTGATGTGCTTGTTTGTAAATGTCTTTATTGATGTGGTTTACAGTAAAGTATCCTGTTTCTTTGATGTTTTCGTAAGTATGTCTGGGAACCGATACAGGGCGGAACAATAATCCAATCAAAGGGGGATGGGCACCAACATGAATCGCAGAACTGAAAATGGCAAGATTGGTGTTGCCCTCCTTTGAGGCTGTTCCTATGAGATTGGCACTTTTAAAACCGGAAAGTGAGTTGATGAAATTGGTGCGATATAGTTTTTCAAACTGCAGGATATTTTCTTTAGTTATTTTCATTCGTTTCTCAAACTTAACTGTTAGCAAAAGATGTTCTAAGGCGCAGTGATTAAATTAACTTTATAGAAGAAATTCCGCCATCCACTTTGATAATTTGTCCGGTTATGAACGAAGCAGCATCAGAAAGCAGCAGCGTTACTATCTGAGCCATTTCTTTTGCATCGCCGATTCTTTTTAGAGGATGACGCTCTTCGGATGATTTCATTTTGGTTTCGTTGTTTAAAAGTTTTTCTGCAAGTGGCGTATTGGTAATGGAGGGCGCAAGGCAATTCACCCGAATGTTTGGTGCAAACTCGGCGGCAAGCGTTCTTGTTAGTCCTTCAACAGCCCCCTTTGCCGAAGCAATGGAGGCGTGAAATGGCATTCCTGTTTGCACTGCCACCGTGCTGAACAAGACTATGCTGGCTTTGCCTGCACCTTTGAGGTTGTTGTAATACTTGTTTATTACCTTAACTGCACCGAGCAGATTCACCTCAAAGTCATGTAGAAAATCTTCTGTTTTTAAGTTTCTTAGCGGTTTTAAGTTTATTGTTCCGGGGCAATAAACAATGCCGTGGATGGGTTCATTGATTGGTGGAAGTTCTTCTACTGATTTTGTAACATCGGCAGAAAAGAACTCGACATTATTTAATCCGTCAAGATTTTTCTTTGTTCGGCTTAGCACCATCACACGATGGTTTTTACTGAGAAGTTTGGTGGTTTCCAATCCGATTCCAGAGGTGCCGCCAACAATTAAATATGTGCTCATCATGGATTTGGTTTTGTATCAAATAATCGTTTTTCCCTTGTTGTCTTTTAGAATAACTCTACAAGGTTCTGTTTGTTTGGGGCGAAATGCTGCTTCATACAGAACTTTCAAGCAGAAAATTACAATCGAATGCTTATCCCAAGACCAAATCCTCCGGCAGCTAAGCTTTCCAGATGCGGATAAAGATGGATGTTGGCATGGTTCAGATGGATAAAATATAAAGACACATCAAACAGCAAAAGAAACCCACCTTGAAGCAGCAAACTGTTGCCATATCCTTTCAACCTTTCAGCGCTTGAAGAATGTTTTGATTTTTCTTTCAAATAAAGCCCTGTCATAATATAGGCAGCATCCAAACCAGCGTTAAGCAAGAGAAAGCTCTGAAGTGAATTGTAATCTTTCAGCATTTCTACGTTGGTCATTGCTGCCGGGTCAGAATGGACAGCTTTAAAATAACCCAAAGCAGCAATGCCTAAGTTCACTGCGTTCCACGTGGCATTCAACTGATGAAAATATTTAGTTTCACCTTCTGTTTTAAAATTTCCAATGCTTCCCACTAAAATATTTGCAGCAGCCCAGCTGCCCAGCACAAGCATAGCAGTTTGGTTTATGTCATTTCGTTTGGCTTGGAAATGTTGCAGTTTGTCTGAGATTGCTCTTTGAGCAAAAAGAAAGTTTAATGGGATAAAAACCATTGTGAAGAGCAGGAGGGGCGTTTTATGATTCATTTCTTTATTTTGTTAATCACGACACCTTTTAATACACTCATCTGTCTAAAATGTTTTAAAGTCAGATGATTTTTTTGGTGGCGCGAAAAATGGTTGAATAGGAACAGGGGCGAAAAATTTTTTACCTCATGGTCGGTATTTTGCTGTGAATAATTGTATCTGCGCAACCGAATGAAACGGCGATGGTGTTTTCGGGGGGCGTTATTTTACACGGTTTTTATCATTTGCCCAATTCACAGGATTGTTGATAATGTATCGCCTGATGTTGTTGAATTCCTTCTCGTTGCGAATGATGTGTTCGTAATAATTGCGTTGCCAAACGTTGTATATATCGGTGTTTTGTCGAAACCATTTCGTAACACCAATTTTGAACCCCCGAATAATGGAACCAATGGTTCGGGATGGGGATTGTGGTTGTTGATTTGTTGATGTGACCAATGGTTTTGGGGTTTGTTGTAGGGGCGAAAAATTTTTCGCCTCTACAACAATATCGATATTTTTCGCACCAACAATATCGGTATTTTTCGCCCCCACATGTTCATTGTCGCAAATAATGATGATTCCATGAATATGATTGGGCATGATAATGAATTCGTCCAATTGGGTATGCGGGAAATGCGATGGTATTTCCAACCAATATTTTCGGGCAATGAAACCCGCATCGTTCAACACCATTGCGCCGTTTTTGATTTCGCCAAATAAACATTGGCGATTGTGGGTAACGATGGTGATGAAATACGCACCCGGTTTTGAATAATCGTATCCGCGCAACCGAATGGAACGGCGATGGTGTTTTCGGGGGGCGTTATTTTACACGGTTTTTATCATTTGCCCAATTCACGGGATTGTTGATAATGTATCGCCTGATGTTGTTGAATTCCTTCTCGTTGCGAATGATGCGTTCGTAATAATTGCGTTGCCAGACGTTGTATATATCGGTGTTTTGTCGAAACCATTTCGTAACACCAATTTTGAACCCCCGAACAATGGAACCGATGGTTCGGGATGGGGATTGTGGTTGTTGATTTGTTGATGTGACCAATGGTTTTGGGGTTTGTTGTAGGGGCGAAAAATTTTTTGCCCCTACAACAATATCGATATTTTTCGCACCAACAATATCGGTATTTTTCGCCCCCACATGTTCATTGTCGCAAATAATGATGATTCCATGAATATGATTGGGCATGATAATGAATTCGTCCAATTGGGTATGCGGGAAATGCGATGGTATTTCCAACCAACATTTTCGGGCAATGAAACCCGCATCGTTCAACACCATTGCGCCGTTGATGATTTCGCCAAATAAACATTGGCGATTGTGGGTAACGATGGTGATGAAATACGCACCCGGTTTTGAATAATCGTATCCGCGCAAACGAATGGAACGGCGATGATGTTTATTAGGGTCGTAGGTCATTTTCCTTCTATGATTTTTATTTCTTCTTCTGTTAACCCATACAACCCATACACCAACCCATCTATCTCACGCTCCCAGGCGGTGGTATCGGCGTTTTTATCCTCTTTCTTTGCCGCAAGGATTTTATCCACCAGCGCCTCAATTTGCCGAACAATGGGCTCGTTGGTTGGGGTGATGGGAGGAAGGGGCATTACTTCTACATATTGATTTGATAACCTAAACCCAGTAAAACCATATTGATGAACAATCATCTCAACATACTTATAAATTAGTTTTGAATTTAATATAGCCATTATGAATTTAAGATTATTTCCTGTAAAAAATGCCATACTGTCAAGGACATAAACATTTGGTTTTACTAAACAAAATGTTGGCTCCTGAGTTATTCGTTGCCACACCACCTTCTCCTTCTCAAACTCTGGGTAGTAGGCACAGGCTCGTAGTTCCCACCAGTAATCGCCCTGGTCATCTCGTTTTTTAGCTTTTGCTTCAAACACTTTTAAATGCGTCATTAGAGATGGAAATTGTTCTTGTATAAATTCTTCAGCACTTTGTTTTCCCTTGTTCTCGTTTGTCCAGCCAGCAGGGATAACAATCACCCACAACCCTGCCCACTCATAATAATACCGCTTAATATCCTTGCCCCGCAAAATGGGTTTGATGATGGCTTCGGTGCGGCGGCGTTCTTCGTCGGTTTTGCAATGAGCCAGTATCTCGTTGCGCTTTTCGGTGGTGATGATAAAGGCTTCGTTTAAGCCAGTTAATACCCCCCTATAAATCTTTACATCCCAGTCCTTGAGGGGTTTGCCAATGCGTTCAATTTTTTCTTTGAGCCGCTGCTCGGCATCGCTGCCTATAAACCAGGCATCTTTGCTAAGGTTTTTCAATACCACGCTTTTTTCTTTTACCAGGCTGTCGAAAGGTATTGTATCCTTTTTGCGCTCGTTGATGGTGAGGGCTTTGAGCTGGTTGCGGTTTTCGCACTTTTGAATAATCAGTATGTTGGTATCGACGGTGGCATTTTCGAACACGTTGGGACCTAAATCGAGGAGCAACAGCGGATTGTACCTTGTGAAGAATGCTCTAAGTTTTTCGCCATAGCCGGCTCGCATCCATTTGTTCGAGGTGATGTAACAGAGTATGCCATCGGATTTGAGCAGCTTCATGCCTTTTTCGTAAAAGAGGCAATAAATATCGCCTGTGCGTGCAAAGGTTTCGTAGTTTTGGGCTTTGTAAAGGTCAGCATATTTCGTTTTATCGTTTTGGGCTTTTTGCAGCTGAATGTACGGCGGGTTTCCAATCACTACATCAAACTCTTTTACGCCAAACATCCATTCGGGGTCGAACCAGTTGGCAGACTCGTGGCTAAAGGGTTCCCATGTGCTTATTAAGTAGGCACGACTGTTTACATCGGTTACTCTATTGTTATATTGGGTTCTTAAAATTTTAGTTTGTATGCTCTTAAATTCTTCTTTTAGCTGATTTTTTTCATCTCCATAGCTTTGCAAGTAGCTTAGCCTGATTTGTTTAAGCTTATCTAAATCGTCGTTTGCATTGAATAAGCCCCCAAAGTCTTGTTCTACAGGCAAGCCAATGAGTGCATTGGCAGTAACAAATTTAAATTCGAGGTTAGGCAGGGGTTCTACACCGCGGTTGGGTTGGGTGTCGTCCACATTTTCATCGACAACAAGTGTAAGGAAGCAGCGCAGCTTCGATATTTCGGCAGCAATGGGTTGAATATCCACACCGTACAGGGTATTTTGTATAATGCCAATTTTACGGGCATACTCCATTGAGGTATTATCTAATTTTTCGCTCACCTGTTTGCGAAGCATCACATTTTCAATGCGGCTAATTTGTTGCTGTTTCCACCAATGGGCGCTGGGGTCTAATTTTTCAAGAGCCATTACCATTTTTTGCAGCACGCCCATGGGGAATGCCCCCGAACCACAGGCGGGGTCAATGATTTTGAGCTGGTCCAGGG
Organism: Thermonema lapsum; assembly: GCF_011761635.1. Taxonomy (NCBI): domain Bacteria; kingdom Pseudomonadati; phylum Bacteroidota; class Cytophagia; order Cytophagales; family Thermonemataceae; genus Thermonema; species Thermonema lapsum. The sequence goes on along the minus strand of NZ_JAASRN010000002.1, from coordinate 426,249 downwards.
CTTGCAGTATTTTTTCCTTGTCGTCATCGGTAAACGAAACGCTGCTGTCCATTTTAAAAATGGGTCTGAGCTGGTCGGGGTCGATGTGGGTTTTGCTGTGCAGGTAGTGCACCAAGCTTTCGGTTGCCATGTAATCGACAATTTCGCGTGGGGTGTAGTAGCTACCTGTGGCTTTGCGGGCGGTTTCGCCGCTTTCGGGGTCAATCTCAGCCAAAAGGTTTTCGAAAATGCGTCCCAGCATTTCGGGGTCAACGCTTACCTCTACATCTACGCTGCTGTTCTCGTCGATGGTAAAGTTGTACTGTTCCAGTTGCTCAAAAAAGCTTGCGAACCAGCTGTCGGGGATTATCAACGTATTAAGGTGCCCCGATAAGCCAGTTAATTCGCTAAGCTTATAGTAATCGTCGGGGTGTGGGTCAAAGAGTCCGCCATTGAGAAAGGGAATGTCTCGAAACGCTTCGGGTAGGTCGTCTCTTCGCTTAGCCATCGGGGTATTGAGGGTTTGAAAGAAAAGCTTTTCGAGGATGTTATGGTAGTAGTTAGGATGTTGCTTTACGGCTTGAGCGCTTAGCAGTTCTTCGGGTATGAGTGCTTTGCCCTGTTTTGATTTTTTCACTTTAAGAAACCAACAAAAGACGGTACGACCAATAAGCCTTACAGCAAATTCCTGATATTTTTTTCTGTTCTGAGGGTTATTGGGAGTAATTGAGGGCAATAGCAGAACACCCTGATGCGCAATATTTTTGTTTTCGGCAGTGCCCACCAGTTGATAGAAATGGTTGGCTACCATTTTATAAAACTCGGCGTTGAGAACTTCCACGCTAAAGGCTTGCCGAATGTCGTCGAGGTATAGTTTTTTGCCAGCCAGGCTTGCAAGGCGGGCACTGGGGGTATTGGTTTTTTCGCCCGCGCCGAGCAGGTAGGTATAGCGGCGGGGTTCGGTTAGCTGTTCTACGGTATTGCCCTGTTCGTCGCGGGTTCTGATTTCGCTCACAAAGCTCAGACGCCATTTATCGCCTTGTTCGAACACAATGAGGGCACCATCCACATCGTACTTATAAACCGACCGAAGTAGTTCCCTAAGCCCTACCTTGTTGCGTTCAATCCATACGTTGGGTTTCACTTTTACCCAGTAAAGCCCTACCAGGCGGTCGTCGGCTGTAGTAAATTTGCCCAGCTCGTAAGCCGCATCGGCTTTGTTGTTAGCTGGTAATGGAATTTCGCTTGGAGTGGCATATAAATGTTGAACGCCAAAGACCTTCCTTAAAACCTGTTGCCATTGTTGCAAATCGAATGGAGCTGATAAAGTGGCTTGTAATTCTTTCTTTTCCATAAGTCTTTTATTTATGGCTCAACAAATGTTTCGGATAGGATAATATGGGGGGTAATGTCGTTTAGGCTTTGCGGTTGGGTTGTATTCTGGCTGGTTTTTTCATCCTCTGCGGGTAAAGCATCGTACTTTTGTGCTAAGTTCATCAGCAAGCCATCTACTTGCGCGAGGTTGAGAGACTTTTTTTTAAAGAATTGTTGGCTAATTTTTTTGAGTTCGTTGGCTAAGGGGGTATAGGTCCCTTTTTCGACTATAGGTTGTAGATTCTGACAAACCTGCTTTACCTTTTCATCGTGAGTAATGGATTTAAAATCGCGTAAGAACTTTAAGGCTTGTTTGGTATTGGCATCGGCTTTGTCGGTTGAAGCGGCTTTTTCGGTGTTTTGGCTAAGGAACTCTTTTTCAAATGTATTTAAGGCAGCCTGAATGTGGTCAAAGTGGTTTTTGGGGATAGGATGATACGGTGGTTCATTTACGTTGGCTTCGAACAATTGGGCTGCTTCTATAAAGGTGAGGGGAGTAACCTCGCCCTCGCCTGTAATTTTGTAAAACTCGGTTTTATAGGACGATTTGAGGAAAACCACCGACGAATTTTTGGCTTCGGGCTTGTTGGCTTGCCAGATGCTTCGCGCGGTTCGTGCTTTAAGCGGAAACGCTTGTATGCGTTTAAACTCTTTGGGATGGTTGTCTTTAAATTCTCGGATAAAACGCAAGTACTGCAGGCGGTTGTCTTCGTCGTCGGGCATGCCTTCGTTGAAAAGTTTGAATTGTTCAATCATTTCTTCGTGGGTAAAAATCTTTGCATCTTCTCCAAATGCAGAGTGAAAGCCCTGTAGTTTGACTAAAGCATTTTTGTAGAGTTGTATTTCTTCGTCGCCTTGTTGCGATGGGTAAAAATTGTAGTTATAAATGACGCCTGCGATGCTACCAATGCGGTTTACGCGCCCAATGCGTTGCATTAAGCGGGTGGCATTCCATGGGGTATCGTAATTCACAATCACATTAGCCCGGTGCAGGTTGATGCCCTCTGCCAAAACATCGGTTGCTATAAGAATATTGTAGTCATTTTTTTGGTCGCCGTGGTAGTTAGCATCGAAGTTCGCCTGTATGCTTTCGAATAGTTTGTTGATGTTCTGGCTCGAGACGTTCAAGACCTTGACATTTAAGCGTTCTTCTAATTTTTGGGCGAGGTAGTTAGCTGTGTCGGTGCTTTCGGTAAAAATAACCAGCTTGCCGGTAGGGTTAATTTGTTTGTTCATCAACTCGTTGTGGAAAATATTTAAAAATAATTCCAATTTGGGGTCATGCTCTACCTTGTTCCACTCGTTGAGTAATTCTGTTAAAAGCTTATAGTCGTTTCGTAAGCCCTCAATAAATTCTGCTTCAAAATCATCGGCGCTAAATACATTATTTTGGGGTTTTTCTAAATTTAGCTCAAGAATGAGGTTTTCCAGCTCTTCCATGCTGTAGCCTTTTTCTATGAGGAGGTTAATGTTTAAATCTGGAGCAACGAAAACTTTCCCCTTTTCAAACATTTCAATCATTCGTTGTGTGGAGGTAGCCAGGTTTTGCAAGGAAGTTTTAAAAGCGGTAAAGCTGCTCTCTAATCGCTTCACCATCAACGTTTTCATGATGCCTGCCAATGACTGTGAAACCAAGTTGGCTTTTTCGTAATGCTGTTGTCCGATTTCGGGTTTTAAGTATCGGATGGCTTGATAGCGGTAGTACTGGATTTTTTCATCGTCGGTCAGGTAAAAGATGGTTTTGTAAAACAGTTTGCTCAGCTTGGCATCGAGTTGATAAATTTGGGGGCGAGGTGGGGCAATTTCGGGAAAAGTAATGCCTTGAGCCTTCAGGTCATCGAGGTATTTGGGGTAGTTCTTTAAATCGCGGCGCGTGCGGCGAACCGTTATCTGTGAAATGACCTTTTCGCGTATCTTCCCATATATTTTGCGAATGGCTTGTATATCGGGTTGGTCTTGGTTCATCAACTCTTTGAATTCCTTAATAATGGGCGCAAAAAAACCCTGTAAATTGGTAACTGGTAAAGTGCTTCGCCGGGCATCCTGAAATAAAAGCAGCTGATGGTAAATGTCCTGTGGGCGGTTATTGAGGGGAGTAGCAGAGATGAGTATGACTTTTTTATTTTTTCCGGGAATAAGTCCCTGTCCATTACGGGGTGCCTTACAGATGCGTTGAAGATAAGCAAATGCCTGAGAGGTATGGTTGCGATAGCGGTGCGCCTCATCGACTATGATTAAATCGTAATCTTCTTTGGACCAATAATCTAAATCTTTTTTTTCTACAATTTTATCGAGACTTCCATTGGTAATGAATTTGGTATGGCGGTCAATGCCGAATTGTCGAAAGGTTGCTTTCCAGTTTTTCTCAAGGGCAGGAGGGTAAACTACCAGTATTTTAGTATTTAACGAGCCATTGGTATTGATAAAACGCTTGGCTATGAGGGTGGCTACAACGGTTTTTCCCAACCCCACCACGTCCGACAGGAAAAAACCGTTGTGTTCCATAAGCATATGAAAGCCCTGGTTTACGGCATCGATTTGGTACGAGAGTTTTTTGTAATTCTTGGGTAAATCGCCCACCGTGTCGGGGTCATAGTCGATGTTTTTGCCAAAATATTCAATCAGGAACTTGATGTATAGCTCAAATGGAGTAAACTTTTGCCCTATATGGGTTTTTTGCTTAAACTCTTGGATGTCGGCGGGCAGTATGGGAGTCGATTGAGCCCATAATTCTTCAAATTCCTGCTTAGCGAATTGTACATCGTCGTAATCTTTAAGGGCAATGTTTAATTCATAGTTGGGCGATTTTTTAATACCCAGCCCAGCATCGGTGAGGTTCGAAGAACCCATAATGACCCAACCATCGGAGTGTTCACTATGGTGTTCGGGCAAAAAGAGGTAAAACTTGGCATGTAAAGTGCTTGAAGTATGAGCCCTAACCTCAATCCGCCCATCGATAATGTCATTCACAAATTGTACAATCCCATTTTCAACCTCTTCGGAATATCGAGCTTCTTGAATATCCTGAATAAACCAGTTCAAGAATTCTTCTTTGGTTTTCTGTTCATCTCCAAAGAATAAAATCCCTTTACGTTGAGCTTCGGCAAATAGCTGGTCGACATTGATGCCCACGAGTATTTTAACCTCTTTTACATTTTTCAGATAGGGCTGTAGTGCAAAGTATCCCGAAGAACGAAAATAGCCCACTGCGGCATAGAAGGCGTACAAATCCTTCATGTTTTCGATGATGCCAATAAACTTATTGTAAAGATTTCGGTCGTTTTTGTTGTTAAAAAATTTTGTACTCATATTCCTACATGTTGAACCTTATGAATATATTCCATAACCTACACAGAAATTTTTAAACATAGTAAAACTTTTGATTGAAAAAACGGCGCCCTTTCATTCAACAGACCACATGCTGCAATTAGAAATTTTAATTTCAAAAAAAACACCCTATCCCTCAGGCTGTCTTGCTTTCTGTGTGTTTTATTTCGTTTTTTGGAAGTGGCATCTACCTACATTGGCTACTAATTCCGATAAGAAACCTACGATAGAAAAGGGCTATGAATTCCTTACTGCATAAAAAAATTTGAGCCAGAATTGGTGTTTTATTATTTTTTTCTTACTTTGATGTCTTGAAATTCCAATTCATATGAAATACGTAGCTTCACTTACTTTGTTTGGAGCATTGTTGCTCTTATCCTGCGGCTCGGAATCATCAAAAGAAAGCAGCAGCAGCAACACAGAAAAGGAAAGCGAGACCTCTGTCAACACAGCGCCTTCCACTAATGATGATAACTCGGATGGTTTTGTATCATTTAAAGTAAACGATACGCTGGTGCGCACCAACAAAACCACCGGTGGAGATGTAGATGAACATATAGGGCTGTATAACGAAGACACGCGAAGCTTGAGTCTTGGTCTATATGGTGATGTGCCCCATAGACCTCACCGCGGTTGGTTAAATTTCTTTATCAAAGACTTTAAATTCGAACCAGCCACTTATACCTTATCAAAAGAAAATTTTGCAATGTTTTCACGCTATGAAACCATCAATGCAGGTGGTGAAGTGCAATTTATAGCTTCTAGTAGTGAGGTTAATAAAGGAACAGAAATGAACCTCACCATCACTAAAATTGAGCCCGACCTCGACTCTTTTACGGGCAGAGAATGGCTGGCGAGTGGCACCTTTTCGGCAAAAATGCTGATTCAGGAACATAATCCCTTTAGGCGAGAATCTTACCAAGGCGTTACCATTACCGAGGGCAAGTTTGAGGGTATAAGAATAATGGGAGGTCCTAAGTTCCGCTAAATAGCCGCCTCGGCTTTGAGAATTTCAAGGTTAGCAATACACAATTCGCTTGGAATTCCACTGTTTTATTCTCGCATCTCGCCAATGCAGAAATGTTGCTTGGCGAGATGTTTTTTTCAGGGAAGTCAATGATTGTTTTTGCAAGATTTTCTTTTGCTCCTGTAATTAGAAAAAATGAAAGCATCGCATCAAACAAATGAAGGAGCTACGCCGTAAAGGAAGGAGGAATATGATAAAAGGCACTGTTGTCTGGGCTCTTTAAACCTTTTCGCCTCAGAAGACTCTAAGTATATTGAAAACCAAAAACAGAAAGTACTATGAAACTCAGAAATGTATGGATGCTACTTGTTGCATTGTGTTTTGCATGGGGCGTGCATGCCCAAAAGGCACCCAAAACACCGCAAAAGGCACCCAAAACACCCGAACAGCGCGCCAAGCTGATAACTGAACGCATGAAAGAAAAGCTTGCCCTGAGCGATGAGCAGTATCAAAAGATTTATGCAATCAATTTAGAAGCAGAAAAAGAGCTGGGAAAGCTACGCGAAGAACGCCGGGCTATGCGTGAGGCAGAGCCTGAAGCCATGCGCGAAAAAATGAAAGCGAATCTTGAAGCACGGAAAAGCGTGCAAGAAAAGAGAGAGGAAGCCATACGCGCTGAGCTCAACGATGAACAGTTGAAAAAGTATGAGCAGTGGCAAAAAGAAAAGAAAGAGAAACTTCGTGAACGTGTAGAACAGCGAAAAAAATTACGCAAACAACGCGGAAAGGGCAAACCAATAGATACGGAAGAGGAAATAGAACTTGAAGAAGACATAGAAATGGAAGATTAAGGTAAGCGAAAACAAAAGGGCACCCTTTCAGGTGCCCTTGATTGATGATTGGCAAAACAACGATTATTTAGCTGTTGCCTTTTTTAGCTTTCACCATTTGCTCGAGCATGTCCCACATCTGCTGAGGCACAGCGTCCAGCATGTTGAACTCACCGGCGCCTTTGAGCCATTCACCGCCGTCGATGGTTACCACTTCGCCATTGATGTAAGCAGAGAAGTCTGACATCAAATAGGCTGCCAAGTTTGCCAGCTCTTGGTGCTCGCCTACTCGACCTACCGGTATTTTGTTTTCAGGTTTAAGCTTTTGTCCCAGCTCTGTTTCTGCCAGTGCCGGCGGGAAGAGGCGGCTCCATGCCCCTTCGGTAGGAAACGGACCCGGTGCAATGGCGTTCATGCGTATTTTGTATTTTGCCCACTCTACTGCCAGCGAGCGGGTCATAGCCAGCACGCCAGCTTTGGCACAAGCCGAAGGCACCACATAAGCCGAACCGGTCCATGCATAAGTGGTTACTATGTTGAGCACCGTAGCCGGTATTTGCTCTTTTATCCAGTATTTGCCAAATGCCAAGGTGCAGTAATAGCTGCCTCGCAGTACGATGTCCACGATGGTATCGAATGCCCGATGCGACAAACGCTCAGTAGGAGAGATGAAATTGCCCGCTGCATTGTTTACCAAGCCATCTACCTTGCCAAAGTGTTCCACAGCTTGCTTGAGCATGTTTTCCACCGACTCATAGTCGCGCACATCGCAGGCGACTGCCAGCACTTTGCCACCGGTTTCCTTTTCCAGTTCTTGGGCTGTTTCTTGCAATACTTCTAGCTTACGACTGGTAATGACACAGTGGGCACCCAACTGCAGGAAATATTTTGTCATGGAGCGCCCTAAACCCGTGCCCCCGCCTGTAACTACTATTACACGGTCTTTCATACTGCCTTCCGGCAACATAGGTTGTGTGTACAATGCCATAATTTTCTATGTTTTAATTGTTTGATGGAGTTGTGTATTTAAAATACTTGCTTTAATTGCAAACCTTTGGACAGGTTCTTGCTCTAAAATACACAAAAAACCTAATAAAGTATGCTTGCCGATAAATTTTGGAAAATTTTTATGTCATACATGGTAGATGCGCTTGACGAGGAGTTGGATGAGTTTCTCTTTGGGGAAGAAGAAAATACCAGAGAACGCAAGCAATACAAGCGGAAAGACCCCTTCGAGGAGTTCGAAGAAAAGTATGCGCGCTATCAACAGTATCAGCAAAAGCGCTACGAGCAGTTTTATCAGCAATATGCTTACGGGCAAAACAACCACCATTCCTCATCGACCAACAACAAGAGCACACAAAGCGCAGAAGCCCGCTACTATGCCTATTTGGAGCTTCCGCCCGGCGCTTCGTTTGAAGACATACGCAAGGCATATAAAAAGCTCATGAAGCAGTATCATCCCGACCGCTTTTATCAGGATGAGAAGAAGCGGCAAATAGCCGAAGAGGTATGCCGCAAATTAAACGAAGCCTATACTTACTTCGAGAAAAAGCATAAAATGAAATAAAAAAAGAGGCGATTGACATAAGCGCCTCGGGGTGGGTCTTTACACACTTACCGGCGCTTTGATTGCCGGATGTGGGTCATAGCCTAACAGCTCGATGTCTTCATAGCGGAAGGCATCGATTTCTTTTATCGCTGGATTTAAGCGCACGCGTGGCAGCGGGCGTGGCTCGCGCGACAGCTGAAGACGTGCCTGCTCAAGGTGATTCAAATAAAGATGCACATCGCCGCCCGTCCAGATGAATTCGTGAGGAGTTAGCTCGCAGATTTGTGCTATCATCATGGTGAGCAGGGCATAGGATGCAATATTGAACGGTACCCCCAAGAAGGTATCTGCCGAGCGCTGATACAACTGACAAGAGAGCTTGCCGTCGGCTACATAAAACTGAAACAGCACATGGCAGGGAGCCAAAGCCATCTGTGGCAGTTCGCCTACATTCCATGCACTCACCAGCAGGCGGCGCGAGTGTGGCGTGTGGCGTATGTCTTCAATCACCTGTTTGAGTTGGTCAATGTTTTGCCCGTCGGCAGTGCCCCAGCTGCGCCATTGCTTGCCATACACCGGACCTAAATTACCTGCCTCGTCTGCCCACTCGTCCCAAATGGTAACGCCGTTTTCTTGCAGATAGCGCACGTTGGTATCGCCTTTGATAAACCACAACAATTCATGCACAATAGATTTGAAGTGTACTTTTTTGGTGGTGAGCAGCGGAAAGCCTTCTTGCAGGTCGAAACGCATTTGATAGCCGAACACACTCAGTGTGCCGGTGCCGGTGCGGTCTTCTTTTCTGGTTCCGTTTTGCAGAATGTGCTTCAGTAGGTTTAAATATTGTTGTTCATTTTTCGACATAACGCTCTTTTTTTGACACAAGACAGCCTGCTAATGTAAATGCTTTTTCATTGAGCGCAAAATCTTGTTTGCAAAAACAAACTCTTGTAGCTCGGGCACTTCGGCATCAATAATGCTTTCTTTGTTGCCTTCCCATAGTTTATGTCCTTTGTGCAAGAACATGATATAGTCGCCGATTTCAAGTACCGAGTTCATGTCGTGGGTTACCACAATGGTAGTGGTATTGTATTCTTCGGTCAGTTCTTTAATCAGGGCGTCTATTTTGATGGAAGTCAGCGGGTCGAGCCCCGAGTTGGGTTCGTCGCAAAACAGATATTTGGAGTTCATGACAATGGCACGAGCAATGCCCACACGTTTTTTCATGCCACCGCTGATTTCTGAGGGCATTTTGTGCGCTGCATCTTCTAAGCCTACTCGCCGCAAACACTCAAACACGCGGTCGCGCTTCTCGCTCAAAGGCATATTGGTGAGCATGTTCAGCGGGAACATGACGTTTTGTTCTACGGTCATGGAATCAAACAAAGCGCCCCCTTGAAAAAGCATGCCTATTTCACGACGTATGGCAAGCTTATCTTGTTTAGAGGCTTGCCAGAAATTTTTACCGTTGAAAAGCACTTCGCCTTCATCGGGTTCGATGAGCCCCACGATGCATTTAAGCAATACGCTCTTGCCAGTGCCACTGGCACCGATAATCAAGTTGCAACGCCCTTTTTCGAAGCGCCCGCTGATGCCTTTGAGTACTTCTTTTGAAGCGAAGCTCTTTTTTACATTCCGGATTTCTATCATTAGATTGTGCTTTGTGTCGAAAAATACGAAATAATTTGAGCTTATGGAAAAGCTTACTGAGCAGGAATTTTGGCGAAATTATTGGCTCCGACATCCGGTACTTTATCAGCCTATCAGTCGAAATTACATTTTTGGAGATGTATTTCAAAAAATATACCGTTTGGCGCCTTTTCGCTCGGCTTTGGAGTTGGGGGGCTTCCCCGGCTTTTACGCACTTTACTTGAAAAAATATCTGCAAATTGAACAGGTAGCGCTGCTCGACTACTTCATAGACCACCCGTTGATGGAAGACCTTTGGAAGCGCAATGGTTTGTCAATCAAAGAAGTAGAGGTCATTCATGCCGACTTTTTCGACTTTACACCTCAAAAACGCTATGACTTGGTGTTTTCGGTAGGTTTGGTTGAGCACTTCTCTGACACGCTCAACATCTTAGAGCAGCATACGAAGTTTCTCGCCGCCAGAGGCTGTTTGATGATAGCTATCCCCAATTTTCGGGGACTTAACGGCTGGATTCAAAAGACCTTTGACCGTGAGAACTACAACAGGCATTACATTCCCTGTATGTCGAAAACTCACTTACAGACTGCCGCAGAAGCCTTAGGTTTGCAGGTATTGCATTGCGATTATTATAAAGTATTCAGCCTATGGCTCGAAAAAGAGCCCCCTAAACCGTGGTATGTGCGTGTTATGGTGAAAGCCTTGTGGTTGAGCGGTAAGGTGTTGAGTAAGTTGATTCCGTTGAAATCTAAGTACTTTTCCCCTTACATTGTGCTCATTGCTCGCAAATAGTTTTGGGAAAAAGAAACTGCCTCACTTAACTTTGTAGAAAAAAAGCGATGAAGAAACTATCTTTACTTTGGGTTCTGCTTGCAAGTGTGTTGTGGGTATGCCACCAAGAGGCGTGGGCGCAAGAAGATACGCTCCGCCTTTTTTCCCCCTTTGAGACCATACGCACCCATTTGCAGTATCTCCAGCCCGATAGTTATGACCCAGATAAAGCGGCGCAGGTCTTCGATGCGCCGGGACTTTCGCCCGAGCAAAGGCGCCGCTTGGCAATTGAGCTTATTCAAATTTATGAAGGGCGAGGTCTATTTGTCGATTTGGAGGCTATTCCCAATGACCCCGATTATGTCGATTCGCTGACGGGTAAGCAGCGGTATGTGCCTTTTCCCAAAGAATTGCCCGATGTGTATTTGGTGAAAAAGGGAAAGAAGTGGCTCTATTCTGCTCAAACGGTAAGGAAAATTCCACAATTGCATCGCGAGACTTATCCCTTTGGCATTGACAAACTGCTTATGTTGGTGCCGCAACAGACCGTGAGCCGCTTTCTGGGCTTAAGTTATTGGCAGTGGTTGGGCTTGGGCTTGTTGTTGGCTTTCTCTTTTGTACTGCATAAACTATTTACGTTCATCATACGGAAAATACTTCTGCGTATCATCATCCGTTGGCGCAAGAAGACACTCACTCAACATTTGCTGTTGCCTACTGCGCGCCCGCTGAGTCTGTTTTTGGTTTTTCATCTGTTGAAACTGCTTATCCCTGTTTTACAGTTGCCTGTCGGTTTGACTAGATTCCTGATTTTGGGCGTGCGTATTTCCATTGCTGTCTTTGTTGGTTTTGTTTTGGTGCGAGCGGTTGACTTCGTGAGCATTTATATGCGCCGCTTTGCTGAGAAGACCGAGTCGAAGCTGGACGACCAACTCGTACCCCTGCTTGAGCGCATCTTGAAAGTGCTGGTTTGGGTGGGTGTAGGGGTTGCCATTATGAATTTACTGAATTTTAATATAGCGGCAGTGCTCACCGGTTTGTCCATCAGTGGTTTGGCAGTAGCTTTGGCAGCACAAGATACCATCAAAAACCTGTTTGGTTCCTTAACTATTTTCATTGACAAGCCCTTTCAGATTGGCGATTGGATTGTATCTGAAAGGATAGATGGCACAGTAGAAGAAGTAGGATTTCGCTCTACCCGCATCCGTACTTTTAATGATTCGCTTATTACTGTGCCCAACGGCAAATTGGCTGATATGATTATAGATAACATGGGGGCGCGCGTTTACCGGCGCTTTCTCATTCGATTAGCAGTTACCTATGACACGCCTCCTGAGTTGCTGGAAGCTTATGTGCAAGGTTTGCGCAATTTGATATTAAACCACCCCAATACTCGTAAAGAAAATTTCTATGTTTATGTAAATGACCTAAGCAGCAGCGCTATCGAAATATTTTTTTCTGTGTACCTTAAAGTACCTGACAGGGACAATGAGCTTCGGGCGCGTCATGAATTGATACTGGATATGTTACGCCTTGCCGAGAAACTGGGAGTGCGTTTTGCCTTCCCTGCGCAAAGAATTTATATAGAAGAAGCACCGGGGCAGGGCAGCTTGGCGCCACAGTACGAAACCAACCCCAGCGAGTTGCAAAAGCGCCTGCAGGCATTCTTTTCGGAGCGCTATAATGGAACAGAAAGAAAACAAGGTTAATGTTTTGACTACAGAAAGCAGAGCGAAAGAAGAAAGGGGTGCCCGCCAAAAGCACCCCTTCTGATTTTTCTTATTCAAGAGAAACTATGGCTCTATCATTGCTTTACACCTACAATGCGGTCATATGCTGCCATCACTTCCGACACTTTCTGACGGGAAACCTCCAGCAGCTTTTTCTCTTCTTCGTTCAGGCTTACCTCAATGATTTTTTCCACACCGTTTTTACCCAGTATCACGGGCACGCCCAAATAGCAGTTGTCGATGCCATACTCACCTTCCAATTTCACGCAGCAGGGGAAGATACGGCGCTGGTCGCGGGCAATGGCTTCTACCATTTGAGCGGCTGCAGCACCAGGGGCATACCATGCCGAAGTACCCATGAGTTTCACCAGCTCGCCACCGCCATGGATGGTGCGTTGCACGATGGCATCGATGGTTTCTTTGTCGAGTAATTCGGTTACCGGAATGCCGGCAACGGTGGTGTAACGAGGCAGAGGTACCATGGTGTCGCCATGACCTCCCATCAACAATGCCTGAATGTCTTTGGGCGAGCAGTTCAAAGCATCTGCCAAAAAAGCGCGATAGCGAGCAGTGTCAAGAATGCCTGCCATACCTATGACACGCGTGCGGGGAAACTTAGAAGTTACGTGTGCGGCATAGGTCATCACGTCCAAGGGGTTCGACACCACAATGAGGATGGCATTGGGAGAATGCTTGATTACATTTTCCGTTACGCTGTTTACAATTTTGGCATTCACCTCGATGAGGTCGTCGCGGCTCATGCCCGGCTTGCGTGGCATACCCGACGTAATCACTACCACGTCGGAGTTGGCAGTGCGGTTATAATCGTTGGTTACCCCTATGGTGCGGGTGTCGTAAAGGGTGATGGGAGCTTTTTGCCAAATATCCAGCGCTTTGCCTTCGGCTATACCTTCTTTGATGTCCAAAAGCACTACTTCGTTGGCAATTTCACGGTAAGCCAATACATCGGCGCAGGTAGCACCTACGTTTCCGGCACCTATAACTGTTACTTTCATAAGAACGTGAATTTTAATTGTAAGACATGAACCAATGGTTGGTGTGGTAAATTTAGTAAAATCCTGTTATCTGCCCCTGTGTGGTGCTTAAAAGAGCCTTTTTTATTAAGTATTTTGGGGGCAAGCTGTAGCTAAGCCCCTGTATAAGGCGCAGCGGGCAGTCGCTTGTTTTTCACTACTTTTCGCTGCCGTTTGAGGTCTTAAAAACAATAAAATTTGTGTAAGTTTGCCTATGACCTATACTTATTCTGATATTTTTTGGGATAAAATTTAGTATGCAAGCATAATAATTTATAAATTTGGGCTATGATTGATACAAAGGTAAAACTACCTCGCGAAGAAACCATTGATTACAACATTAAGACGGCATGGCATGCCATTGCGCGCATGTACAATGCCGAGGCAGTGAAGTATGGTATCACGACTTCCATCGGTTACATTTTGCTCAACATAGATGATGAGGAGGGGACGCCTGCCACCAAAATAGCACCGCTTTTTGGTTTGGAAGCACGCAGCATTACGCGCACCCTCAAAAAAATGGAAGAAGACGGCTTGATTGTGCGCAAGCAGGACGACTTGGACCGTCGTTATGTGCGGATTTGCCTTACGCCTAAAGGGCGCGAAAAGAAAGAAGTGGCACGCCGGGTAGTACGTCAGTTCAACTTTTCTGTGCGGGAGCGTGTGCCTGCCGAAAAGCTGCAGGTCTTTTTTGAAGTGATTCGCATGGTCATGCAGGTAGTCGATGAGTTTTCGCTTCAATCATCATAAAGTAAATCATTTTCAAACTGTCTTTTCACAAAAACAGAATAAAACTATGGAAACAGCCTTAGAAAAAAGCAAACAAGCCACTTGGCTGCGCTCGGCTGAGCGTCGCCGTATTCGAAAGGTAGCTGTATTGGGCGCCGGAGTGATGGGCAGTGGCATCGCTTGCCATTTTGCGAATATAGGAGTAGAAGTCTTGTTGTTGGATATTGTGCCGCGTGAGCTGACCGAAGCCGAAAAGGCAAAAGGTTTGACGCTGCAAGACAAAGTGGTGCGCAATCGTCAAGTAACCGAGCTTTTCCAAAAAGCCGTAAAATCAAAGCCAGCCCCTTTGTATTCCAATAAATACGCCGAGCGCATCACCTTGGGCAATATGGAAGACGACATGCCCCAAATTGCCGACTGCGATTGGGTCATAGAGGTTGTAGTGGAGCGCTTGGACATCAAGAAGAAAGTATTTGAGCAGGTAGAAAAATACCGCAAGCCCGGCACGCTGGTTACTTCCAACACTTCGGGGATTCCTATTCACCTGATGCTGGAAGGGCGTAGCGACGACTTTGCTGCCCATTTCTGCGGTACGCACTTCTTCAACCCGCCGCGTTATTTGCCCTTGCTCGAAATCATCCCTACTGACCGCACCAAGCCCGAAGTAGTGGAGTTTTTGATGGACTACGGGCGTCGCTTCTTGGGCAAAACTACCGTTTTGTGTAAAGACACACCTGCCTTCATTGCCAACCGTGTGGGGGTATTTGCCATCATGGATGCCCTGCATATCATCGAAGAAATGGGCTTGAAGGTAGAAGAGGTGGACAAGCTGACCGGTCCGGTGTTGGGGCGCCCCAAATCGGCTACTTTCCGCACCTTAGATGTGGTGGGCTTGGATACCATGATTCTGGTAGCCAAAAACCTGTATGAAGCCGTGCCGCATGACGAGCGCCGCGAAGCGTTTAAGCTGCCCAAAGTGCTCGAAGCCCTTCAAGAAAAAGGATGGTTGGGCGAAAAGAGCGGACAAGGCTTTTACAAGAAAGCGCAACAGAACGGAAAGAAAGATATTTTAGCGCTGGACTTTGCTACGCTTGAGTATCGTCCGCAAGAGAAAGTAAAATTTGCTACGCTCGATGCTGTCAAGGGCATCGACGACTTGGCAAAGGCTTTCAAAGTGTTGGTGAACGGCAAAGACAAAGCCGGCGAGTTTTATCGTAGAACCTTTGCCAGTTTGTTTGCCTATGTGTCGTATCGTATTCCTGAAATTGCCGATGAGCTTTACAAGATAGACGATGCCGTTTGTGCCGGTTTCGGTTGGAAAATGGGTCCCTTTGCCACTTGGGATGCCATTGGCGTAGAAGAAGGCGTGAAGCTCATCGAAGCAGCAGGCTTGAGCGTAGCCCAGTGGGTGAAAGACATGCTGGCTGCTGGCTTTACTTCATTCTATAAGGTGGAAGGCAGCCGTAAGCTGTACTACGATGTACACAGCAAGTCTTATCAGCCAATTCCGGGTACAGAGAACTTCATCTTGCTTGAAAACTACAGCAACAACGTCATTTGGAGCAATCCGGGGGCTTCGCTCTATGACATCGGCGATGGTGTATATTGCCTTGAGCTGCATACCAAGATGAATACCATCGGGGCAGAAGTCATTCAAGGTTTAAACTATGCTGTGGAGCGTGCCGAAAAAGAAGCCCGTGGCTTGGTTATCACTGCTCGCGGCGACAACTTCTCGGCAGGTGCCAACCTCGCCATGCTGTTTATGTATGCTGTGGAACAAGACTGGGACGAAATCAACATGATGATTGCCCAGTTCCAAAATACTATGATGCGCCTGCGCTACTCGGCAATACCGGTAGTAAGCACGCCTTTTGGCTTGACACTGGGGGGTGGTTGCGAGTTGAACCTGCACGCCGACCACGTACAAGCGCATGCTGAAACCTACATGGGCTTGGTAGAAGTAGGCGTTGGCTTGATTCCTGCCGGCGGTGGTACCAAAGAGATGGCACTGCGCTTGTCTGACTCGCTGCAAAATGGGGATGTGGAGTTGAACCGTTTGCAAAACACCTTGATGAACATAGCCATGGCGAAGGTATCTACTTCGGCAGTAGAAGCCTTCGAATTGGGTTATCTGCGCCCGTCGGATGCCATCACCACCAGTCGTGCGCACTTGATAGGCGACGCCAAAGCCAAAGTGATAGAGTTGGCAGACCGCGGGTATGTGCAGCCTATCCGCCGCAAAGACATCAAGGTGCAAGGGCGTAGCGGTTTGGCACTTATCAAAGCAGGCTTGCATGGCATGTGGCGTGGGCAATACATCTCTGAGCACGACAAGAAGGTAGTAGATAAGCTGGGCTATGTGCTTTGCGGTGGCGACCTGTCGAGTCCTCAGCTGGTATCGGAACAATACCTGCTCGACTTGGAGCGCGAGGCTTTCTTGTCGTTGTGTGGCGAGAAGAAAACCCTGGAGCGCATTCAGGCAGTATTGACTACCGGCAGACCCATTCGCAACTAAGCAATAACGCAAGGCAGTGGTGTAGCTGGCTTGTCTGCACCGCTGCCACTTGTTTCGTTTTCAAACACTTGTTTACATAAATTTTTTCAAAACCCAAAAAGCAAACAATTATGAACGCATATATTGTAGCAGGCTATCGTACCGCAGTAGGTAAAGCCAAAAAAGGCGGGTTTCGCTTTATGCGCCCCGATGACTTGGCTGCCAAAGTCATTAAACATTTGGTGGGTTCTGTGCCTGCCCTCGACCCCAAGCGCATCGACGACGTGATTGTGGGCTGCGCCATTCCCGAAGCAGAGCAAGGCATGCAAATGGGACGTATGATTTCGCTCTTGTCTTTGCCTATTGATGTGCCCGGTTTTGTGTTGAACCGCTACTGCGGCTCTGGCTTGGAGGCAATCGCTTTGGCAGCTCAGCGCATCCATTCCGGACAAGCCGACTGCATCGTAGCTGGGGGGGCGGAATCTATGTCATTGGTGCCCATGATGGGCTGGAAAACCGCCCTTAACTATGAAATAGCTTCGGCACATGCCGACTACTACCTGAGCATGGGTTTGACCGCCGAGCAAGTAGCTAAAGACTACAACATCTCGCGCGAAGACCAAGACCGCTTTTCTTACGAATCACACCAAAAAGCCGCCAAAGCTATAGAAAGCGCTTTGTTCAAAGATGAAATAGTGCCCGTAGAGGTAGAAGAGGTGTATGTAGATGAAAAAGGCAAGAAGCAAAAACGCAGCTGGGTGGTAGATACCGACGAAGGACCGCGCAAAGACACCAGCTTGGAAGCCTTAGCGAAGCTGCCACCGGTCTTCGCTGCTAACGGTTGTGTAACTGCCGGCAACTCGTCGCAGACCTCCGATGGTGCCGCTTTTGTGTTGGTGATGTCTGAAAAGATGGTGAATGAGCTGGGCTTGAAACCCATTGCCCGCATGCTCTCGTATGCGGCAGCAGGCGTAGAGCCGCGCATCATGGGGATTGGTCCGGTGGCTGCCGTACCCAAAGCCTTGCAAAAAGCCGGCTTAAAACTCAGCGACATCGAGCAAATAGAACTGAATGAAGCCTTTGCTGCGCAGTCGTTGGCAGTAATCCGTGCTTTGGACCTCAACCCCGACATTGTGAACGTGAATGGGGGGGCTATTGCTTTGGGGCACCCCTTAGGTTGCACTGGTGCTAAATTGACCGTGCAGCTGTTGAACGAAATGCGTCGCCGCAAGCAGAAATACGGCATGGTTACTGCCTGCGTGGGCGGTGGGCAGGGAGTGGCTGGCATCTATGAGTTGTTGAATTAGTGCCCGTTCATTATGGAGGTTTTCGCAAAACGGCAGTCTTCACCGGCTGCCGTTTTTTTTTTTGTTTTTGTCTTTTGCAAGCTTGTAGAAGTAAGAGGTATTGTTTATTTTTTTTCACTTTTGAACATGAAGCAAAAACAATTAAACAACATGGGAGCTACTGACCAAAAGCAAACACCTCTGTATTTCCTTTCGTTTTTGGGCACAGGCGATTATGTGGATTGCCGTTATGTTTTCGAAAAGGGTAGTGCATTAGAGTTCTGTTCTCCCTCGGTAAAATACACCCAAGAGGCAGTGCTGCTGCGTATGTTGAAGCGTGAAGTAGAGGTAGGCAAAATCGTAATTTTCTTGACCTCCGAGGCACGCAGCAAAAACTGGGAAGGAGAAGGCAAGCTAAAAAAACGCTTGCAAGACATAGGTTATGATGCATCGAAGATAAAAGAAGTGGATGTGCCAAATGGATTTGATCGTGCTCAGCTACTGGGTATCTTTGAAAAATTCATAGAGGCGGTGGAGCCGGGCAGCCCCATCATTATGGATGTAACCCATGCTTTCCGCTCTTTGCCGCTGCTTTCTATTACTTCGCTCAACTATTTGAAATCTTTGAAAAACGTAGAAATAAAAGGCATTTACTATGGTGCCTTTGAAGCATTAGGTTCGCCAAAGGAAGTGAGAGAGATGCCCCCTGAAAAGAGAAAAGTAGAGATGATTGACTTGTTGGTATTGAACACTTTGCAGGAGTGGGCAGCCGCGGTACGTGCTTTGGTGCAGTATGGTAATCCAGATTATTTGATAACTCTTACCAAAGAGGAGATTAAGCCCATCTTGGCTCAACCCAATGGGCCGGATAAGGTAGCTGCTAAACTACGGCGAGTAGTCAATTTTATAGAACAAGCCTTTGAAGCAGTACGCTTTGTGCGTCTGCAAAACATATACGAAATGAAGGGGGCAGACAAAGCTAACGAGGTGCTGGAGCAGGTGCTCAACGAAAAAGAGGTATTGCCTCCCCTGCGTCCTGTGCTTAAAGAACTGAAAAGCTTGATAGGCAATTTAAAGCCAAACAGCTTGGACAACGCTTGGGTGGTGCTGGATTGGTGCTCGAAATACCAGTGGTATGCCATTGGGGTAAATTTGCTATACGAGCATGTTTTGTCAGTGATATTGCATGCACACGGTAAAAACTACAGTGAAAAGCACTTTAGAGAGCATTTATCGAAGGCGTTTCATATCAAGTGTAAAGGAATAAAAGAAGAAAATTGGGACATTAAGGATGAATATAAAGACTTGATAAAAGAGATGCTTGCGTGGGAAGAACTCAATAAAAAAGAGCTGCTTGATTGGTACGCAAAAAAGCTGTCTGACTTACGCAATGATATACAGCATGCCGGTATGCGTGAAAACCCCCGAAGCCCTGATACGATTAAACAGTTCGACGAGTACCTAAAGACAGCAAAAAACTATCTGAAAAAAGAAAAGTAGAGGTTTAAAAGAAAAAGTTATCAGAAGAAAAAAACAAAGTGATTTTTGCGGAACTGTATGTCCTACATGTCAGCGGATAAGAGGGACAGAACGCCATGCTCTTTTTTTTCATGTTTTTAATGATAAAACGAACATCTGCTTATGAGTGGGCAAGTATATAAAAAGTGTTTAATCAACCTAAGCAACCATCCTTTTGAAGGTTGGGGCGAGGCGCAAAAGCAGGCTGCTATTCGTGAGTTTGGGGCGGTAGAAGACCTGCCTTTCCCGGAAATCCCACCGCAATGGGGCATAGAAGAAGTGAACCGTTTGGCAGAGGAAATGACACAGCAGATTGTAGAACGACAGCCCTTGGCTCTTCATCTTGCTGGTGAATTTACTTTCTGTTATCAATTGGTAAAACGTCTCGAGGCTGCCGGCATACGTTGTGTAGTGGCTACCAGCCGCCGCATGGTGCAGCAGTTGGCAGATAACCGTAAGGAAGTCCGTTTTGAGTTCGTGCGTTTCCGAGATTATTATTCACTGAAGTGAAAACAAAAAGCAGTAGCCAGCTGCATGTGCTTCTGAGTAGATGAGGTGCTTGCTTTTGGTGTTTTCTACCACAAACTGCCTGTTTGCTGCTAACTACAAAGCCAAAGTTGTTCAAAATCATTTCCATTTTTTTGGTTTTTTAAAAAATATTTCTAAGATTGAACATGCTACTACATGTTATTTTATGAAAAACTCGAAAGTCAGTAAAACATTTTTTGAAGCAATTCACTCCTTCAACAAACTACATGATTTTTGGCTAATTCTTGCTTTGCACTTACATGGGCGGTTCTTTTGCCCGTCTGAGGGTGTGCTTACTTACGGGGCAATAGAGCTGTGTTTTGTTAAGAGCATACGAGTGGATAATCAGAGAAACCATATAAGTAGAACATACACAGAACGAATTGAGAAGCGATGCTATAAAAAGGCAAGCTTATCATACATTTGACCTGATATTTCATTCAAATGTATTCTTTCGGTAGGCGCCCTGCCAGTGTGGGTTTTGGAATAGTGAGCGTTTACAAGCTTGCAGAATAAGAAGTAAATAAGTGCAATGCTTTAAATTCAATGCAAGAATAGAATGCATTAGAGTGGCACTTACTCATATCCCTTTATTCACAGAACCTACAACATAAACACTATGGCATCGGAATACCTACACATTCTCTGGCAGGGCATTTATGATGTCTTGCGCATGGAAAAGAACGCTGAGGAGGCGCAAGCCTTATTAAGCAACTCCGTAGAGGGTTGTGGCTTACAGCTCCCCACCAACCTCGAAAACCAGCACATCAGCATAAAGCAGGATGCTTGTTTACGCTCTATTTTCAAGCATGTGAAACTAAACCATGGGCTGTTGAGCGAGAAGAAGTTTGCTTATTTGCCCATGCCCCTGTACACGTGGAGTGAGCTGGAAAGAGTGCATGGGAAAGAAAAGGCGGCATCCCCTTATTTCCCTCTTGAAGAAAGCGAAGCCAAGCAAAAAGCCCCTGATTGTTACAAAGAGTTAATCAAACACTTGGCAGCCGAGCTGGAAAAGATGAAGTCCTTGCGCAGCGAGGAGGCATACAAAACGGTGCTCTTTGAGCTGTGCAAAAAGTACATGTTTCGTTTGCCTGCACGCCACACCATACAGGAAGGCGCAGAATACATCAGTCTGTTTGATGAAGTGCGCGTAGCTGCCGCTAAACAAGCGATTGCTACCCAACAAAATACCACGCCCGCACAAGCCCGCTATGTGCTGCTGAAAGGCGACTTCAAGGGCATTCAGGATTTTATTTACGGCGAGGTGTCGCAAGAAGAAGCTGGCGAAGCCAAAGGCACGGCACGCAACCTGCGCGCCCGCTCTTTCTTGGTGAGTTTTCTTACCGACTATTTTGCTGGTTATATTCTTGAGAAGTTGGGTTTGGAAGCCGCCAACCTGCTCTATGCCGGCGGTGGGCACTTCCTCTTGTTGGCAAGCTTGTTGCCCGAAGGGAAAAGCATAGAAGAGATAGAGCAGGAAATCAACGAATTGTTGAAGCAGTTTGGAAGCGCCACTTTCTTGCTGGCTGCCACAGAGCCTCTCTCGGAACAAGACCTCGACCAACACTTTAGCTCTCGGATGCAAGAGTTAGGTTTTGCTCTGCAACGCAAAAAAGCACAAGCCCACTTGCAGTATCTGCCCGACATACTGGAGTCTTTGAAAAAGCGCAAAGGGTATTCTCCATCATTCATGGAAAAATTAGGCAGAGAGCTGCCTTACCTCGATGCGCTCATTGAGCTGCGCTTTGATAAGAATAGCTTAAGTGAAAACGAGAAAAAGACCTTGAAGGAAGAAGCATTATTTCACTTAGAAACAAAAACGGACACGCGCTACTTTTTCCCCTATTCCATAGACCGTAAGGAAGTAAATAAGCCCCCAATTTGGGAAAAAAAGCAAGCCTACAGAGTCATTTATTTGAACTATCCCAAGCCAACCGCCTACATTCCTTACGACAATGAACGTACTGGAAGTTATACCTACAGACTTTTCGGTACGTATGCACCAAGCAAAAAAGAGAAAGATGGACATGTGAGGACTTTGGATTTTTCTGAGTTGGCAGCTTTGAGCTACAACGAAAGCGAGTCCCTTAGCTATCCTTTGCTGGGCGTGTTGCGCCTCGATGTGGACAACCTTGGGGCTCTCTTCGAAATAGGCTTAGGCGAAAAGGCATCGGTGTTGCACACGGCGTCTCTTAGCCGCGAACTAGCGTTTTTCTTCAGCCACTACATCAATTATTTGGCAGAACAGTTTCAGATATATGTGCTCTATGCTGGTGGCGATGATGCTTTTGTTGTGGGTTCGTGGTACAACATCTTGCATTTTGCTGATGAGCTGCGCCAGCGTTTTTCTGCTTTCTGTGTCGAAAACAAAAACTTGACCTTCAGTGCTGGCATTTTCTTCTGCCACGACCATTTTCCAGTGCCCAAATTTGCCGAATTGGCTGCCGAAGCCGAAGAAGCAGCCAAAGGTATGTATGCCTTACGCCAAAAGAACTGCCACACCAATGCCAAGAATGCCGTGTCGGTCTTTGGGGTAGTAATGGGCTGGGGGCTTTATTCCCAAATGCTGAAATTTGCCGGCACCTTGCTGAAGCATACTGCCACTCAGGAAGAAGGCGATACAAAAGAGGGGAAGATAAGCCGCTCGATGGTACACCGTATTCTTCGAATCATCAAAGTTTCTTTCAAAAACCAACAAGAGGTGGATGTGATGGAACTGCGGCGCAGCATGGTAGGCTTGCATTATTGGTTTGCTCGCAGAGGCTATACCCACGAGGTAATAGAAAAAGCCGAATTGGAGGTGGTGAAAGAGGTCATCAAAGTGATACTGCAGGCATTCTCAGAAAAGCCCGCATCCCCGAAGGATATGTTGCTGCGTGCTTACATCTTACCCACTTCTTATGTGCTAATCAAAACACGTAAACTCAAGAACTGAGCATTTGTACAAAAACAAAACATAAAAACCTATGGCAAGCTATAAAAACACACAAAACTCGTCTAAGGGAGGCAATAAAAAACCGCCTTTAAAACTCCCCTCAGGTCCCATCGACCAATGGAAGGAAGAAGCGCTCATCGAATGTAGCGAAGAGCTGGCAAAGCGCAGCAAGGATGTAAAAACCAATCAGTTACGCAACTTCTTCAGCGCTGTGTTGCGCATCAAAACCGACTTTGCAGCCAGTGGAAAATATGAGGATGTGCACCTGGCGCTACTGATGCTCAAACCCAAACTTGCCTATGCTGCTGGTAGGAATGAAGATGTGGGGAACTTTGCCGATGACATGAGAGAGGTAGTAGAGGCAACTTTAAAAGCTGGCAATGAAGAAGGACTCAAGCGCTTTTTCCTCTTTGTAGAGTCGGTGGTGGCTTACCACAAATGTTATGGAAGTGACAATTAACGAAGAAAACAATTAACCGATATTCAAAAACCGAACGAATATGAGCAATACCTCTCAATATCCGCAGTTGGTTGCCAATATCATTTTACGTGGCAAGATAAAAGTCGAGACCGGTTTGCACATTGGCGGCTCAAAAGAGAAGCTCGAAATCGGTGGGGTGGACTCGCCCGTAGTGCGTGACCCCCGCACCCGCTATCCTTATCTGCCCGGCAGTTCTATCAAAGGCAAAATGCGTAGCCTGCTGGAGTACTTTTTGGGTGTGGTAGATAAGGATGGCAAGGTATCGACTGCCGAAGAGGTGGTGCGCATCTTTGGCAAAAGTGCTGATGAAGAACAAGAGACAGGTCCTACTCGTCTGGTGGTGCGCGACGCCATGCCCGACGAAGCAACCGTAGAGATGTGGAAAAACCTCGATAGCGAATTGCTTTATACCGAATACAAAGCGGAAAACACGCTCAACCGCTTGACGTCGGCTGCCAACCCCCGTTTTATTGAACGCGTGGTGCCGGGCTCTACCTTCAATCTCGAAATGGTCTTTACTGTCCTTCTTATGGAGGAAAACGACTTAGAAAAAATCAAGACAGAAGACCTCAAGCGCTTGTGTATCGCCTTAAAGTTGCTCGAAAACAACTATTTGGGCAAATCGGGCAGCCGGGGATACGGCAAGGTGAAGTTGCTTTTTGCCCCCCCAGTGGTTCTTTCGAGAGAAGACTATGAAAAGGGAGCAAAAGATAAGTTCGAAGCATTACAGAAAAGTCTTGGTATCAAAGATTGCGAAAATACTACCAGCAACATCTACGAAAAAATTATTGAACAACTATCCTAAAAAGCAAGCTTCTCATGACCAAACTGAAAGCAATACGCTTGCGTTCGGAGAGCGCCTTCCGCACCGACCTACGGTCTGATACCCTGTGGGGCTTGATTTGCTGGGGCATACGGATGGTGTATGGCAATGAGCGTCTCGAACGCTTCTTGGATGCTTATAAACAGCAGGGGCAGCCTCCGCTGTTGCTTAGCTCGGCTTTCCCCTGTGTGAAAGATAAAAACGGAGGCTTCGAGTACTTCCTGCCCAACCCTTTGTTTTTACCGCAGGCAGAAGGCATGCGCAAAGGAGGCTCCATAGAAGAGCGCAAAGCAGAAGCCACCGAGCGCAAAAAGCTGAAAAAAGTAAAATGGCTACCTAAGCGTCATTTCGAAAAGCTGCTGGCAGCCCCTAATAAACTCGAGGCATTGCGGAGTATCGTCAAAGAGCTTGAACAGGCAGAAGATTACCTTTCAGTGCGCATCGTTTCCGAAGAACATGTGCACATAGGCGTGAACCGTTTGACCGGAGGTACCAAGATGAAATCGGGAGCCGGTTTGGTCTTCTATGTCGAAGAAAAGCAGGTGATAGCTGAAAAACGGCGTGAAGGCAAAGTGCTGCCGCTCGAAGCCGGCTTGTATTTCCTTTACACTACTTCTGACCCCTACATCGAAGAGATGATGCTGGGCGCTTTGCACTTTATGGCGCACATCGGCTTAGGTGGCAACCGCAGCATAGGCAAAGGCAAGTTTACAGTGCTACCGCCCGAGCCTTTCGAATTGCAGCAGCCTGCACAAGCCAATGCGCAGGTTACTTTGAGTCTGTGCTGCCCTACCACAGAAGAAGTGAAGCAGATGCAAGCCCACGCAGCAATTACAGCTTATGAGCTGGAAGTGCGGCAAGGTAAGGCTGGCTTTCTTTACAATGCTACTAAAGATGGAGTCGTATGCCTAAAAGAGGGCAGTGTACTGCCTTTCAAGTCGGACGGCACTTGTTATGGCGCTCTCACCAAGGTAAAACCCTTGTCTAAGTTGAAAGTTCCAGTTCCTCACGACCTTTTTCATTATGGTTTTGCTCTTAGCGTTCCTGCCTATTACTCATAATCCTACAAAAGCCTGTTGTCATGAAAGTAAAACTACGTGTATTGACCCCCGTACATATCGGCTCTGGGCGTGATTATCAGCCTTTCGATTACTTTGTTTACCAAGATAAGGTCTATTTTCAGACGGAGACTCTTGTACAGCGCTTTTTGAAAGAAGAAGCGCCCAATTTGATAGAAGCTTACGTGAAGCATGTAGAGAAGTATGCCCAAAAGCTGACTTCATCTTCTGATAATAAGGCGCAGAGCAAACTGCGTAGAGAGAGCTCTTTTGCTGCCTTCTTGCAGGAACAAGACCCCAACCTGAAACGAAAGTTCGCCAAATGCCTCGAAGGATGGGGGCGACAAGGGGTGCCCTTGCGTGACCATGGCTACCCCGAACAGGAAATCAAGGCGCATCAAAAAATCAACGGACAGCTTTATATCCCAGCTACTTCTTTGAAGGGTGCCATCCGCACTGCGCTTTTGTTCGATTTTCTCACCCGCCGCGCCGATAGAGAGACCTTAGAGAAGTCCATTCAAGGGGCTTTGCAAGAAGCCAAGAAAAGAGAAGTGAAAAAAGAAAAAATAGATGCAGGCATAGAGTATATGGCATTTTATGCAGGTGTGGGAAAAGAACAAAAAATCAGTTACAAAGATGAAAAGTTTGACGTGCTGAAATTTTTGCGCCTGAGCGACCCCATAGCTGACCAGCAGCAGCCACCGGAATTTATGGTCGATAAGGTCAAAATCTGCATCCTCAAAAAAGGAAAAATAGAAATACAAGAACAAACCTCATGGGCAGAAGTGATAACCCGAGGGAGTTGTTTTTACTTTGAGCTGGACATCGACATGGAGGCAATGGCTGTCTTGCGTAAGCGCTGGGACGCTAAAAATGACCAAATTGTCAGTGAAAAAGAGGGCATTCTATGGAAAGATATTGCCAAAAAGATGCGCTATGCTTTCGATTTCGATTGGAAAGAATTTAATCCTGACGCTGAAGAAGGCATGCAGGAAGCCCGGAAAAAAATACTGACCCATATATGGAATGCCATTCGCCAGTTCTCGGCTGCACAGCTTGGGCGCGATAGCCAGTGGCTCAAGACCCTTGAGCCTCATGCTCAATCGAATCGGAAGCTATTCGAAGGACTGAAAAAAAGCAACGAAGAACTCATACAGCAATCAAAGAAAGCTTGTATTCTGCATGTAGGCTATGCCACCGGCTTCCATGGCACTACTGCTTTTCTGGCATTTCAGGAAATAAAAGATTACATCCGCTTATTAGAGCACTATAAAATAGGCTTGCCACCCAAATCAGAGCCCAAAAGCGGTTATATGAACCCGGAGGACTTTCCCAAGAGTCGTCGTATTTTGACTTCTGCACAAGCTACCCCCATGGGTTGGATAGAACTAATTCTGGACGAAGAGGAAGAGATAGAACCAATTTCGGAGGAAAAGCCGCAGGCAACAGAAGTAAAGTCGCAACAACCAGAAGAAACACAGCAATCCCCCACGATTTACACCGGCAAGATAAAACAAGGAGCAGTGGTGCCTGCAGTGGTGGAAGAGCCCGGCAAGCCCAACAAAGTGCGCCTACTGATTGAATACGAGCACTATCAAGGGGAACTTGTGCCTATGAGCGGCTACAGCGCCGAACTCGAAAAAGGCACCTACTGCGAAGTATCTATCAATCAACTGGACAAGAAGAAGCAAATTGTTCAAGTAGGATACAAAAAAATCAAAAAAATGTAATCTTACTCTGCTTTGCTTATGGAAATACTGCAATCCTCCCCACCCGATAGTGTATTGGTTACTTTGGTCTCTGAACAGACCATACCCAATGTGATGCTTATCAAAGAACTGAAGGCAAAAGTGCAAAACTATCTTTTCATCTATACCGACCGCACCCAACAGCATCTGCAATGGATACTTCAAGCTACAGGGCTGCAGAAAGGCAACTACCGCATTTTCAGTATGCAAACTTTCCCAGAAGGCTATAGCGCTATTTTCAACGACCTGCAGCGCTTCGTTGAGGGGGAAAAGTTGCCCCCCCACACGCCTTTTCTGGTGAATCTGACCGGCGGCACTAAAATCATGAGTTTAGCGGTATTCAACTATTTCAAAGAACACTTCGCCCACAGTTACTTCTTTTATCTGCCCTTGGGGCGTAACCAAGTGAACGGAGTGTATCCTGCCACTGCGGTGCACCCTTTGCACATCAAACTCAGCCTCGAAGAATATTTCACTGCCTGTGGCATGCACATACAAGCCCGTGGGAGAGGGGCGAATCCACCAAAGGGATGCAGCACACCAGAGGAGATGATGCAGTCGCTCAAAAAAACCAAGTGGCAAATGCCCGACAACAAAGCTATGTTAGAAAACCCCAATATGAGCGAAGCAGAAAAAAAATACCTGAGTGGTGAGTGGTTCGAACTGTATTGCACGCAGCTGATTAAGAAAAGACTCCAGCTTCGCGACGAGGCAATTGCCTGTGGCGTCAAAGTGCAAAACATGCAGTTAATGCCTGCCGAACACTATGCCGCCAATAGCGACAACGAAATAGACATCGCCTTTGTGTATAAAAACCGCCTTTACCTTGTCGAGTGCAAGGTGCTGAGGGGCAAAAGTGCAGCTACCAAAGTGCACAACGACGCTTTTTACCGTATCGTTACCGTAGCCCTGCAATTGGGCATTGCTTGCCGCAAAATGGTCTTGGCATTGGTCGATTTGTCGGCACAGCGCGAATTTGTCCATCGCAAAGCCCGCCTCTTGGGCATCGACTACGTCGCCGACCTGAACGACTTTCATAAAAACATGGAGCTCGAAAGCTTGTTTAAAGAAATTACCAACTCATAGAACTGCCGCTTTTGAAAGCTAAAAGAGAGAAATTCTTGAAAACTGAAAGAAGAGGAGGCAAAAGCGAAGAATAAGAAAAAGGGCACGCTGCTAAGGCATGCCCTTCTGTGGTTTGTTAAAAAGGGGGCTTTATTGGCTTCGTTTGAACTCGTCGAACTTGGAGCCTTTGGCTTTCTCTTCACGCGGGAAAACGTTGTCGGAGGTGTCGATGTCGGCGGTTTCTTCGTTCGGGTCCAGTACGAAAGCAACCACTGGTTTTTCGGTAGCGAATACTTTGGTTACCTCTTGGTCGTTGTAGCGCCATATCTCGGCGGGTAGGCGTTCGATAAGCGAGCTACCGTCGGCAAATTTCAGCTCTACGATGATGGGCATAATCAAGCCGCCTTCGTTTTTAAACTTCACACTATAAAAGTGCAGTTTGGTATCTTGATAGATACGCTTTTCTGCGTCGGTGAAGCGGATGCCTGTGGTGGCTTCCATGTTTTCTATCATCTGGCGGTATTTGTCTTGCGGAAACATCTTCGTTTCGAAGGGGCTCTTGCCATCGTTTGGTTGGGTGGTGTAGTGCACTACCGACTCAATGGCTATGTCGCAGGGTTCAGTGCTGTAGAACCAGCCGCGCCAGAACCAATCCAAGTCCACGCCTGAGGCATCTTCCATAGTGCGGAAGAAATCAGCCGGCTGCGGATGCTTGAATTTCCAGCGTTGAGCATAGGTTTTGAAGGCATAGTCGAAGAGCTCACGTCCCAAGATGGTTTCGCGGAGGATATTCAGGGCAGTGGCAGGTTTGCCGTAGGCGTTGTTGCCAAACTGCAGAATCTGTTCCGAGTTGGTCATGATGGGTACCATCTTGTCGGGGTCGCTTTTCATATAGGGTACTATGTTTTTGGCAGGACCACGACGCGAAGGATAAGGTGCGCTGATGTCTTTTGCCCAAGGCTGTTGGGGTACTTCCTGCTCGGTCAGATATTGCAAGAAAGAATTGAGCCCTTCATCCATCCAACTCCATTGACGTTCGTCGGAGTTCACAATCATGGGGAAGAAGTTGTGCCCTACTTCGTGGATAATCACCGAAATCATGGCGTATTTGGTACGGTCGGGCACGCTGCCGTCTGGATTGGGGCGCCCCCCGTTGAAGCAAATCATGGGGTATTCCATGCCAAAGACGGGACCATGCACCGAGATGGCTACGGGGTAGGGGTAATCGAAAGTGTAGCGCGAATAGGTTTTGAGCGTAAGCGCCACTACGTTGGTCGATTTTTCGCCCCAGAGTGGATTGCCCTCCTTCGGATAGTAAGACATAGCCCACACCTTGCGCCCGTTTACATCTACTTGCATGGCATCCCAGATGAATTTGCGAGAGCTTGCCCAGGCGAAGTCGCGCACGTTTTCAGCTTTGAAAATCCATGTTTTGGTGCCTTTGGCACGCGACTTTTCGTTCTGACGGGCTTCTTCTTCGGTTATAATCAACACTGGTTTGTCTGCCTTTTTGGCTTCTTCCAAGCGTTTCAGTTGTATTGGGCTCAATACTTCTTTGGCATTTTGCAGCTCGCCGGTGGCTGCCACTATGTGGTCAGCAGGCACGGTGATAGCCACCTCGTAGTTGCCGAAGGGAAGAGCAAACTCGCCACGTCCTAAAAACTGCTTGTTTTGCCAGCCGTTCACATCGTCATACACACACATGCGCGGGAACCACTGCGATATCTCGTAGAGGTAGTTGTCGTCTTGGGGGAAGTACTCATAACCGCCGCGACCGCCCATTTTGTTGGCATCGATGATTTTGTGTTCCCAGTCAAGCGAGAAAGTGAAGGTACCCCCTTTGGGGGCAATGGGTTTCGGCAGGTCTATGCGCATCATAGTACCCACGATGGTATAAGGTAGCGGCTTGCCGTTGACGTCGCGCAGATGGCTGATTTTATAGCCGTGTTCGGAATTGATGCCCGTCCACCACGTTATGCTTTGGAAAGAGGGGTCGTTGTCTATGTCGAACGTCATGCTTTTGTAGGTGTTCGACTCTTTGTGAAAGCGGTTTTGGTCAAGCTGCAACCACAAATAGCTGATGGCATTGGGCGAGTAGTTGTAATAGGTGATGGTTTCGCTGCCTTTGAGGGTTTGGTTTTCGTCGTTCAAGCTTACTTGAATCTTGTAGTCGGCACGCTGCTGCCAGTATTGGTGCCCCGGCGAGCCATCGGCAGCCCGGTACACGTTGGGAGTAGGCAGCAGCTCATCCAGCTGCTCAAATTTAGTGGCGGGGTATTTGCGGTATTCCGGCTTTTGCTGTTGAGCATAAGCCTGCATACTCAGCCCCCCCATGAGTAGCAAACCGAGAGCATAATGCAGTTTTTTTAACATAAGCCAATGGGTTTTGAAATGAGACATATCGGTTTCTCTGATTAAGAGGGTATGCGTTCTATGAGCATCCACAAAGCGGGAGCCAAGGCGCTGCCGGTCAAAAGGGCAGCCCAGTCGCGTGGGCTGCGCCAGTAAACAAAGATACTGCCAATGATTAAGATACACAAAACGATAAGCAACTGACCTGCTTCCAGTCCCAAATTAAATGCCAGCAAAGGCTGAAAAATAGACTGCGACTGTTGCAACAGGGAGCGCAGATAATTGGAAAAGCCCATACCGTGAATCAAGCCGAAGCACAGGGCGCCGGCATAGCGCAGTGCCGCCGTGCCTCGTTTTTGATAGAGTTGTGGCAGCGTCCATAGATTCAGTAGGCAGGTGAGCACGATGGTCAGTGGAATGAGAAATTCGACCCAGACAGCAGGTAAACGAAAGACATCAAAGGTAGCCAGTGCCAAAGTGATGGAGTGCCCTACGGTGAAAGCTGTAACCAAAATGACGACCTCGCGCCAGCGTGCCAGCGTATAGGTAGCGCACAAAGCTGCCAAAAAAAGCATATGGTCAAAACCGTTAAAATCGGTGATATGGCGCATGCCAAGCTTAAAAAACGCTTCGAACATTTGTTTTTGTATTTTTACCCTAAAAAGGAAACGCAAGAAATCGCTAAATTCATATAATTGCCACCTTGTTTTTTGGAAGGCTTATGAATAGACGTCATACTCTGCTGATATTTTACATTTTGCTGTTTTGGGTAGAGCCCCTGTGGGCGCAGTCGGTTTTGAAAAAAGGCATGCGTGCACTTATCCGCGGCGATTATGCACAGGTAGAAACTGCCATTCAGCGCTCCTCTAAGCGCCATTTGCATCATCCTTTGCGCTATTGGCTATGGGCGCTTTATCGCGGCATCGACAGTCTGCCAAATCACAATTACGAGGAAGCTCATTTTGTGCTCAACCGTGCTATGGATAGCTGGCAGGCAGCGAAGGCGCGCGACCAAAAACGTTGGTTGAAAATAGCGCGCCTCCCATCGCTCGACTCCCTCTTGGGCTACCGCGACTACCTCGACTACCGCTTGTTGCTGCAAGCTAAAGCAAGTGGCGAGCTGCAAGCCATAGAGCACTACTTGAAAGAGCATGAGCACTCGCCTTACAAGGTGGAGGCTTTGAGTTGGCGCGACAGCCTTGCTTTTGCCCAAGCCGAAGCTGCCGGTACCTATGATGCTTATGAAGAGTTCATTGCACGCTATCCGGGGGCGCCCCAAGTGGCATTGGCACGGCAGCGCCGTGATATGTTGCTTTTCGAAGAATGGACACGTGAAGGCAGGCTCAGCGATTATCTCGACTTCCTGGCACGCTTTCCCAATTCTCATGCTCGCGACGAAGCCGAGCGG
This sequence comes from Thermonema lapsum, assembly GCF_011761635.1. Classification (NCBI taxonomy): domain Bacteria; kingdom Pseudomonadati; phylum Bacteroidota; class Cytophagia; order Cytophagales; family Thermonemataceae; genus Thermonema; species Thermonema lapsum. Next base: position 394,612 of record NZ_JAASRN010000002.1, on the reverse strand, counting down.
CGTGTCTTCTATTTAAGTACTGCTACCTTCCGACTCGAAGACTTCGTGCACTTTCTGGAACGCTTCCCGCACAGTTCCATGCGGCAGCATGCCTTGGATATGGCTGCTTATTTGAGCATGCTTGCTGGCGATTGGTCGTTGCTTACACCTTATGCACAAGAGCCTGAGGTGCAGCGCTGGAAAGAATATGCCCACTTGCGTAACCGACCCCTGTTTCCCTATCTCAAAAATGGCTTGTGGGGGCTGGCAGTAGCCGGTGGCGAATTGCTCATATCGCCCCATTTGGAGGGCTTATGGGAGGCGTATGGTTGTGCGCCCATCACCGACGACTTCATTGTAGTGCAAGACAGCCAAGGCAAATTGGGTATTTATGACCGTCAAGGGCGTAAGATATTCAGCCCACTGTTCGAAAAGCTGGAGTGGCTCAAAGACGGCTTGGCATGGGTAGCTACTTCCGCCGGCGAAGGCTTGATACATATCACCGGCTTGTGGTTGATTGATGCCACCTATGACCGCCTAGAGCCTTTTGTCAATCACACTTTCCTTGCAGAGAAGCAAGGGCGTTGGGGGGTGCTGGATGTCTATGGGAGGGTATTGATTCCCCTCGACTACGACAAAATAGAACTATGGAATGCCGAAAAACTGATAGTGCTTTACAAAAGCACCACCACAGAACTGATACCTGTGGAGTTGCTTACTTCTTTGCAACAAGGCAATACCTACTATCCGCTGGCTGTTTTCGATGTGGTGGAGTTGCTCGATGACCGCTTTTTGAAAGTAAAATCCGGTGATTATTATGGTGTTTTAAGTGCCAATCTGGAGATAGTTTTGGAAGTAGCGTACAAAGACATACAACTCAAAAAGAACACATGGATAGTGCATACCGATGAAGGTATGCGCCTTTTGCGCATGAGCGGGCGCCCTTTGGTGGCTGACACCTTTGCGCTGGTGCAGCCGGGTAGCCATTATATTCTTGCCCGGCGCGACAACCTCTGGCACATTTACGACTATTTGGGGCAATGTATAGAGCGCCAAGTTGCCGATACGGCTTGGTTTTTAGGCTCGGCAGTGGTGCTGCAGACAGGCAAAAAAACAACGGCATTGCTTGAAAACGGCAGATGGCAAGATTGGAGCGATTACCACGATTTTCAACTGCTGCGCACTACGCACGATGCTTCCCGCTATTTTATACAAATGCGCAACCGGCGTGACAGAATAGGGGTGATAGACCGCTATGGGCAAGAGCGTCTTCCTTTTCGTTACGAGGCAGTTTATATGTTGGACAACTACCTCATAAAAGTGCACGCCAAACACAGGGTGGGGCTGGTCGATACCAGCGGGCGTGAAATCTTACCACTCGACTATGAGGGCATCGGCGATTTGATAGAGGGCACCATCCCCTTGATGAAAAGGGGGCGCTTTGGGGTCTTTGTACCACACAAAACACTCATTGAACCCCAATTTGAATCGCTGTTGCATGCGGAAGGGCGCTACTGGCGTGCCCGTGTTGGTGGCAAATGGGGCTTGCTGGACGAGCAGGGCAACAAACTGTTACCCTTTCGCTATGATGCCATACGGCTTATCAACGACACCCTGATACTGACAAAACAAGACTTGCAATGGCAGCTGGTGCAGCCTCTTAGCCGGCAAATATACTGGGAAGGGAACAGGGTGGAAGTCTTCCATTGTGCTTCCTCCTGCTTGCTGTTGCTTCATCAAGGCGAAATCCTTAAAATATGGAAAGACGGAGGGTGGCTCTCTTGGGCGGCAGGGTATGTAAGCCCCCATTGTGTGCAGGGGCAGTGGCTTTTCCGTCTGGAGCAAGTCGCCAGTGAGTCCCCGCAGCAGTGGATAGTGGCTTGGAAAGATGCCGCAGGGAATACACTATTTGAGCAATCCATGAGAGAAGATGAACTCTTAGAATGGGATTGTGACTGAATATTCTGGCACTTGGAAGAATATTTCATCTTAAAAATTTATGAAACAAAGCAACTATTTTCTTATATTGCTCGAAGAAGTTATCATGCAGTTAATCAAAAAATAAATTGAAAGAAGATGAATCGTCAGTGGAAAATATTCTTGTTAGGATTTTCTTTGCTTGCCTTGATTGCCTGCCAAAACAACCGTGAAGGAAAAGGCAAGGTGGAAGAAGCTGATACAATGGCTCTGAAACAGGCTACTGAGGATAGCGTAACTGTGGCAGACATTCAAAAAGTGACGGCACATTTCCCGTCGCCGGTGGATTTTGTTTCTTACATTAACCACGCCAATCTGGAGTATCAAAACGCTTGGTTGAACCCCGTCAACCGAGTGAACGAATACTTGGGGCGCCCCGAAAAAGCTGCTTTGAATTTGGGTGTTTACTTGTCAGACTTGGGCTATCAATCTATTTACATGAAAAGCGAAGCGGCGATGCAGTACTTCAAGACTGCCAAGCAGCTATCAGACCAGCTCAACATACTAAACCAAGCAACCAACACTTACCTCAAGCGCTTCGAAGCCAACCTCAGCAACCGCGACTCTTTGCTTACCATCACGCGCGAAGCATACTATTCTATAGACGAATACCTGCGTGAGAATGAAAAAACCGATTTGGCAGCGCTTATCGTTACGGGGGCTTGGATAGAAGGGCTTCATGGTGGCGGTTATATTTTGACTGCACTGCCCGCTTATTTCGAAGATAAAAAATACCGTCCTTTGATTTATCGTATTGGTGCGCAAAAGAGCTCTTTGGAGAATATCATTACTATGCTCGAAAAAATAGACGACGTGGAGGAGGTAAAAGCCCTTGTCGCTGAACTCAAAAAACTGCTCGCTTTGTATGCCAAAGTGGAAGTAGTAGAGGCAAGTAGCCAAGAGGAGGCAATTGTGGACATTGCCGAGGTGCAAAACATTGAAGAACTCACCCAAGAAGTGGTTATCAATAGTGTGAAGGAAGTAAAAATAGACAAAGCCACTTTCGATGCTATCTACAAGCAGATAAGCAAGATACGCCAGATGATAGTAAAACCCTAAAGCGGTCTTTTAAAGACACGAGATAGTGCAACCACCCGAACAACCCATTCGGCGTGGTTGTTTTTTTATTTTCTATGAAACCTCAAAACTTTGCTTTTTTTTGCGCAGGTGTTATCTTAAGAAACAAACCCTAATTTTATGAGTGAAGAGGTACTGAAAGCCCTGATGCAGTTGTTTGGTATCACCGCCCGTCTGGACGGTGTAACCGACGTAGAGCGCCAACTGGTGCAAGACTTCTTGAACCAGCAGCTCAACCAGCAGGATGTGCCGAAGTACTTCAACATATTTGAACAATATGCCACACAGAGCACCTCTGAAGTGTATGAAGAAGGAATGAAGCTCACACCGGTGCGTTTGTCGTCGCGTATGCTGCGACTGGCTACCCAAATCATCAAAGAGCTGACGCAACAGCAAAAAGTAGTGGTACTGATTCGTCTGCTTGAACTGGTGAACGTGGACCACCGCATTAGCCTACAAGAAGAAGATTTTTTGGATACCGTAGCCACCATTTTCAACATAGAGCCCGGCGAATATGCAGCCATCAAACACTTTGTAACAGAAGAAGCCCCTTTGCCTCGCTTGCAAGAGCCGCTTTTGCTGTGCTTGCATGCACCCTCTGCAGAGCCGCTCGTCTATGGACGTAGCATAATCGTGCCACAGCTGCAAGGAACACTCGTGATACTGAGGGTGCCCAGTGTGGAGGCTTACTTCGCAAAATATATTGGCGACAAAGAGTACTATCTCAACGGCGTGTTGATGCACCCACTGCATATCTACCCTTTGCCGCCCGGCAGTAGCATTCGGGGGGCGCGTATCGAGCCTATTTACTATAGCGACATTGTGCGCTCTTTTTTACAAGAAAGGCACCGCCAGCCCATCGTTTTACGTGCTGAGCAGATAGCTTATCGCTTTCCCTCAGGGGTGGAAGCCATCAAAACACTGTCTATCCAAGAATATGGCGGCAACTTAGTAGGTATTATGGGCGCCAGTGGCAGTGGCAAATCTACTTTGATTGAGTTGCTGGCAGGTATCAAAAAACCACAAGCAGGCAAAGTAACTGTGAATGGAGTAGATGTACACGCCGGAGGCATGGCGGGCATCATCGGTTTCGTGCCACAGCAAGACTTCTTGATTGAAGAGTTGACCGTATATGAAAACCTTTACTATGCTGCGCGCCTATGTTTTGGCAACTTGACAGAAGAAGCCATTAAACAAAAGGTAAACAAAACGCTGCAGGATTTGGGTTTATACGAGGTGCGGCATCTGACCGTAGGCGACGAGCTGGACCGCATATTGAGTGGCGGGCAACGCAAGCGTCTGAATATAGCGCTTGAGTTGCTGCGCGAGCCGGCGGTGCTCTTTGTCGACGAGCCTACTTCCGGTCTGTCGTCGCGCGACTCGGAAAATGTCATGGACCTGCTCAAAGAATTGGCTTTGAAAGGCAAGCTGGTCATCACCGTCTTGCATCAACCCTCTTCTGACATTTTCAAAATGCTCGACAGCTTGTACATCTTGGACTTGGGCGGCTATTTGATTTACGCAGGCAAGCCTGTCGATGCTTTGACTTATTTCAAGAACGCAGCCAGTCAGGTCAATAGCAAGTACATAGAATGCCACGAATGCGGTAATATAGCTGTGGAGCAACTCTTCGATATCATCGAAATGCGGGTGGTAGATGAATATGGGCGCTTTACCAATAAACGGAAACGCACCCCACGCCAATGGCATGAGCTTTTTCAACAATACAGCAAAGAAATTGCTGGGATGGCGGGTTCGGCAGGCGAGCTGAAGCCCCTGACAAGTCAGCTGGTGCGTCCTTCTTTTTTCAAACAATGGACTTTGTTTGCCTTGCGCGATGCCCGCATAAAACTAAGTTCACCTTCTTATATGACCCTTGCCATACTTCAGGCGCCGGTCTTGGCTTTTCTGTTGGCTTATATCAATCGTTACTATCCTTTAGAAGAAGGTCATACAAACTACACCCTCTTTCACAACAGCAACTTACCGGCTTATATCTTCGTGGCGGTCATCATTGCTTTGTTTATGGGTATGACCATCGGAGCAGAAGAAATACTCAAAGACAAGCGCATTTTGTTCCGAGAGCGTTTTTTGGCACTTAACCGACACAGTTACCTGCTGGCAAAAGCCACTATTTTGTTTGGACTTTCGGCGGTACAGACCACCTTGCTTACTCTGGTGGGTAACTTGACCATAGGCATAGAATGGGCTTTGTTTGATGAATATTGGCTGATACTATTCTCTACGGCTTGTTTTGCCAATTTATTAGCATTGAACCTTTCATCTGCCTTCAAGAAGTCTACCGTGATTTACATATCCATTCCCATCTTGCTGATTCCACAGCTTATTTTAGGGGGTGTAGTGGTGCGCTTCGATCGCATGAACCCTACCTTAGTGGCACATGCCACCACCCATATACCATCCATCAGCCACTGGGTAGCGTCGCGCTGGGCTTTTGAAGCCCTTATGCTGGAGCAATTTCGCGACAATAGCTTCATGCGTCCCCAGTATGAATGGAAGAAGCAAATAGCCGAAAGCGAATACAAAGCAATCTTTTTGCATGAGCGCTTGATGGCAGCCAAAGACTCAATAGCTATGGGACAGCGTGCAATTTACTGGGCAACTGTCATCGGCAATACCATGGAAGGGGAGCCGTTTTTAGAGCAACATCCGCGCTATCTGCCAGTAGTAGCTGTGTTGCGTGAGGCTACCAATGAAAAGCTCCCTGCTGTAGTACCCCTGTTGGATTCGCTGCTGCGCCATATGCGGGCATATTATATGGAGCGGGGCGAGCAGGCACGTTTAAGCCTGAAGCGCTGGAGCGAACTACAAACGCGGAATGCCACCGCCAAACAAACCTACCAGAGGCTGTATCTGCATTCCCACAATGAAGCCGTAGAGCGCTTCGTGAACAATATAGACATGGGCAACTTCGTGCGCTTGACCGCCGAAGGCTACCGCCCGAACGTTTATTTGGCTTATCTGGATGGCAACGGCTTTTTTACACACTTTTTTGCACCAGTAAAATGGAAATGGGGCGCAGCATGGGATACCTTTTATGTGAATATGTTGGTGCTTTGGGCAATGACCTTTGTGCTTTACTGGGCACTGTACTGGCGTTGGTTGGAACGCCTGTTGCTATGGCTTGACCAATGGCGGATGCGCTACAAAAGTCCTCCTTACAAAAGCTGAGTGCTTGCACTTTTGTTTTTCTCTTACATTGTACTTAGATTTGAAGCTTGTGTAAGCAGTTTGTTTGTAAAATAACTGCCTACATTTTGCGTCCGTTGACAAAATAATGTTTTATGTTTTCCTACATACGCGGTGTTTTGGTGCAGAAGGAGCCTACCCATGTGGTGCTTGATGTGCAGGGGGTGGGCTATTTCATTAAAATATCGCTGAACACCTATGCTCAAATAAGCGCCCAAAAAGGCGAAGAACAGCAACTATATGTGCATTTTCACGTACAAGAAAACGCTCATAGCTTGTATGGTTTTGCGTCGGAGGTAGAAAAAGAGCTTTTTTTGATGCTCATGAGTGTATCCGGCATAGGTGCCAATACGGCATTGATGATGCTTTCGGCGATGAGTCCACAGGAGTTGACTATGGCTATAGTTCAAGAAGACGTCAAACGCCTCAAGTCCATCAAGGGCGTAGGAGAGAAAACCGCCATGCGGGCAGTGGTGGAACTCAAAGACAAGGCGCGCAAACAAATGCCCGAGCTGCTACCCGGAGAAGGCATCACACAACCCTACCATCGTCTGCAGGACGAAGCCGTACAAGCTTTAGTGGTCTTGGGGTTACCCAAAGCCACTGCCGAAAAAAATGTGCGTTTGGTGCTCAGAAGCCTCAAAGGCGAAGACATTGCCTTGGAGGAGTTGATTAAACGGGCACTCAATGTATAACTGCCATCTTTGGGGCTTCAAAATCGTAGTGCATTGAATTAAAGTCAAAAAAGAAACAGCCTTGACCCCCGGAAATATAGTTTTATCGCTCATTCTTTGGCTTGGCATTGCTGGTTTGTCGTGGCACCGTAGTGCTGCACCCACACAACTGAAGGTGCCGGTGTCTATGCAACTCAAGGAGGCACTGCCCAAAGACACGCTCGACACCTTGAAGAAATATAAGCCGGAGCGCTTCCCTGCCTTTCGCCCGCGCTACCGTTGGGCAGACCCCTTTTCTTACCGCCCCAGCCGCTCGCTATTCGACCTTCAGCCTTCGGCGCTGCAGCGGGAGGTGCGTCTGGACACCAGCCTACGCTATTTCTATATAGACGAGCGCATCGGCAACCTACCCTACCGTTATCCCACTTTGCTGCCCTACGATACTTTGTTTCGTCTGGAAGAGCAGTTTGCCGAACAAGAGTTTTGGCGGCGTGAAGGGGGAGGCGTGAGCGAAGAGTCCACCACTGCCACGGCAAAGGGATTTCGTCCGCGTATTCCGGTAACCAACCGTTTGTTTGGGCTCATCTTTGGCGGCGATTACGTCGAATTCCGCCCTACAGGTTATGTGAACTTGGATTTTGCCTACCGTTCACAGCGTATTGCCAATCCGGCGATTCCAGCGGCACGCCAACGCACGGGTACTTTCGACTTTGACCCACAAGCCAACCTGAATTTGACGGGGCAGGTGGGCGACAAGCTGCGCATCACGACCAATTTCAACACACAAGCCAGCTTCGACTTCGAAAACAACTTTAAAGTAGAATATACCGGCTATCCCGAAGAGATTATCCGGAAGATAGAATTCGGCAATGTGAATTTTGCTTTGCCTACTTCTTTGATTCAAGGCAGTCAAAGCCTGTTTGGGCTGAAAACCGAGCTTCAGTTTGGGCGTTTGCGTGTGCAAGGGGTCTTCTCGCAAAAACGTTCTACCGCAGACCAAATATCGATACAGGGCGGGGCACAGCTGCGCAAATACGAAATACGTGCTAGCAACTACGACGAAAACCGCCACTTCTTCCTTTCGCACTTCCATCGCAGCCGCTACGAGCCGGCACTGCGCACTCTGCCGCTGGTCAATTCTGGGGTGCTTGTTACACGGGTAGAGGTGTATGTAACCAATCGTGCCAACACGGCTACCGGCTTGCGCAATATTGTGGCTTTTACTGATTTGGGCGAAGGCAACCCTTACCGCAGTGGCAATCCGTTTGTGGGGAGTGGCAATCCACAACAGCCGGCAAGCAACAATGCCAATCAGCTGTTTGCCAACCTTACTGCCAACGCTGTTTACAGAGACATAGAGCAGCTGGTTACAGCATTGCAGGCGCAGGGGCTCAGCAATGGCGACGACTTCACGGTTTTGCGTTCGGCACGCAAACTCGAGCCTAACGAATATAGCTTTCATCCTCAATTGGGCTATATCACACTGAACACACCGCTGCGCAACGACGAAGTGTTGGCGGTAGCTTTCGAATACACCTATAACGGAAATGTCTATCGTGTGGGGGAGTTGTCTGACGATTACCTGAACCGCCCAGAAAGTGAAGCCATCTTTTTGAAAATGTTGCGTCCGCCGGCTATACGCACCAATCTGCCCACCTGGGACTTGATGATGAAGAACATTTATTCGTTGAATGCCTCGCAAATCAAAGCCGACAACTTTCGATTGCGGGTAATTTACCGCGATGACCTCACCGGCTTGGATAACCCCGCACTGCATGAAGGAAGGAACACCAAGAATGTGCCCTTGCTCAAGCTGTTTGGCTTGGACGAGCTAAACCCTCGGGGCGACCGTCAAATAGATGCACAAGGCAATTCCATAGGTGATGGCAACTTTGACTTTGTGGAAGGGCTAACCATCAACACCGCACAAGGCTTGATTATATTCCCTGTGCTTGAACCTTTCGGAAAGTATCTCAAGCAATATTTCGACCCGGTGGCAGAAGCACTGCTGATAGACAAGTACGTGTTTGAAGAGCTGTATAAAACTACCCGCAACGACGCTGAAAACAATTACGCCAACAAAAACAAATTCTTTTTAGTGGGGCAATACGAAGGCAGCTCGGGTAGTAGTGTCTTCCTACCCGGTATCAATGTGGCACAAGGCTCGGTGATAGTCAAAGCCGGCGGCATACAGCTCACCGAAGGCACCGACTATATCGTGAACTACAGCACCGGGCAGGTAACCATCATCAATGATGCTATCTTGGCATCGGGCAAAGAGATTACTATTGACTACGAAAAAGCAGACTTCTTCAACTTACAAACCCGCACCTATATGGGTGCCCGCTTTGATTATGCCCTTGACCGCGATGTGAACATAGGCGCCACAATTGTGAACCTGCGTGAGCGTCCCATCCTGACCCGTGTGGCGATGGGGTCCGAAGCCATCAACAACACCATGATTGGGGCGGATGTATCGCTGAAGAAAGAGTCGCGCTTCTTGACACGCCTCACCGATGCTTTGCCTTTAATACAGACCAAAGAAAAGTCAAGCATCACCTTTCAGGCTGAAGTAGCGCAGCTGCACCCTGGGGCTGCCCGCCTGAGCGGCGCTGTTTCCTATATCGATGATTTCGAAGGTACCCGCACCCCTTTCGACTTGGGGCGCACTGCCAACTTGCGTTGGAAACTGGGTGCTACCCCGCCGCAGTTTATAGACCCCTCAAACCCCGACCCCCTGAAAGCCAACTACCGCCGTGCACGCCTGGCTTGGTATAACATAGACAATACCTTCTTTCGCAGTGGGGTCAACGGGCGTCCTTCAAACATCAGCGACCAAGACCTACAAAACCATTACATGCGCCCCATTGTACCCCAAGAAATATTTCCCAACCGGCAATTTAGTAACATCGTTACCAACGAAACTACCTTTGATTTGGCTTTTTTCCCCGACGAGCGTGGTCCTTACAATTTCAACCCTAACTTGACAGCCGAAGGCAAGCTGCTCAATCCTACGCAAAACTTTGGGGCTATTACTCATGCCATCCTCAACCAAGTGGACTTCGACAATGCCAATGTGGAATACATCGAGTTCTGGCTGCTCGACCCCTTCATTAGCGGCGAGCGCGGGCGCGTGATTGTGGACGGCACCAACGGCGTGAACAACACCACCGGCGGAGAGCTGTATTTCCACTTGGGAACTATCAGCGAAGATGTGATTCCTGACAGCCGCCACTTCTTTGAAAATGGCTTGCCCGTAACCCCGGAAGGCAGCAAAGACCAAACCGTTTGGGGTTATGTACCCAATCAGCCTTTCCTTGTCAATGCTTTCAGTAATGAGCCGGGGGCGCGTGCCTTGCAGGACGTAGGTTTAGACGGTGTGCGTAATGATGAAGAAGCCACTTTCTACCAAAGCTTTTTGAACAGCTTGCCGCCAGCAGTGCGTGCCGCCATTGAGGAAGACCCCTCTGCCGACAACTTCCGCTTTTATTTCGACAGCCGCTGGGATGCCAAAAATGCCAAAATCATTGAGCGCTACAAGTACTATAACAACACCGAAAACAACTCGCCCGAGAATGCAGGCAGTGGCTTGATTACCCCTGCCGGCACCAACTTGCCCGACAACGAAGACCTCAACCAAGACAATACGCTCAACGACTTGGATGCTTACTATGAATATCGCATCTCGCTGCGCCCACAAGACTTGGTGGTGGGCAAAAACTACATTGTGGATAAGGTAGAAGTGTCGGACCCCAACATCACCAAAGGCGATAAAGTTACATGGTACCAATTCCGTATTCCCATCCGAGAGCCCGACGGCAAAGTAGGCAATATCGAGGGTTTTAAGTCTATCCGTTTCATGCGTTTGGTTTTAACCGGCTTTTCACAGCCAGCAGTGCTGCGCATGGCTCAGTTTCAACTGGTTGCCAACCAGTGGCGCCGCTATCTGGGCGACCTCAGTCAGAAAGGCTACCAGCTGCCTTCCGAGCCCTACGACCCTTCCTTCGTGCTTTCTACAGTAAACTTGGAAGAAAACGCTGCCATCGACGGCGAAAGCATGCCTTATGACCTGCCGCCGGGGGCTATACGCGACCGCGACGTAACCAGCATCAACAACCGCGAACTCAACGAGCAGTCCATTCAGTTGTGTGTGCAAGACCTGCAAGACGGAGATGCCCGCGCCGCTTTTAAAAATGTGAATCTCAACCTTCTGTTTTACAAGCGGCTGAAGATGTACATCCATGCTCACGACCTGACGGGCGTTACTCAAGACGGCGAGGTAGCGGCTATCATACGAGTAGGAACGGACTTCACCCAAAACTATTACGAAATAGAAGTGCCTTTGGAGCTGACCACCCTGCAAGAGGTATTGAGTGCCCCCACACGGCAGGCGCGCCAAGAGCTGATTTGGAAGCGTGCCAATGAGCTGGACATAGCCTTGGACGAGCTGGTGGCAACCAAAGTAGCAAGAAACAACGAACGAGGCTTCCGCAGAGATGTCTTCCTTCCCTATACGCGCCAAGTGGGTAATTACCGCATTACGGTGGTGGGCAATCCCGACCTGAGCGCTGTTACTACTTTGATGCTCGGCATCAAAAACCCCAAGCTAAGCAGCGGCGATGACGGAAGAGCCAAGTCGGTGTGTGTGTGGTTCAATGAGTTCCGTGCCACAGGCTACGAACAAACCAAAGGCGTGGCTGCTACCTCGCGGCTGAATCTGCAAATGGCTGATTTTGCCAACATCTCAGCCAATGCCAAGTTGGAGACTTTTGGTTTTGGCGGGCTGAATCAGCGCATCTATCAACGCACACTGAACAACACCAAAAGCTTTGATGTGCAGGCAAACGTTGCTTTGGATAAATTCTTCCCTGCCAAAGCAGGCTTGCGTATTCCCCTCTTTGTGAGTTATCAGCGCACGAACATATCGCCAGAGTATGACCCTCTGGACCCAGACGTAAAGTTAGACGCCTCTTTGGGTAAATTCGATAGTGATGCCCAGCGGCGTCAGTACCGCCAACTGGTAGAAACCAACGAAACGCGCCGTAGCATCAACTTTACCAACGTGCGCAAGTTGAAAACCAACCCTAACACCAAGCCGCATTTGTGGGATATTGCCAACTTCGCCTATAGCTGGTCATACAGCGAAATTGAACGCAGCGACATGACCACCGCCTCGTATAGGCAACAGCGTTGGCGCAATGCCCTTACCTATAATTTCAATTTTCAACCCAAACCATGGGAGCCTTTCAAGAATGTATCGTGGATGCAGTCGCCTTGGTTGCGCCTGTTGCGTGATTTCAATCTCATCATGCAGCCTACGGCTATCAACCTGCGGGGAGAGCTGGACCGCACCTTCACCCGCACCCAATTCCGCGATGCCGACTTTTCAACTTTTCAGTTTGCGCCTTTCTATGAAAAATATTATACCTTCAACCGCTTCTACAGCTTGCAGTTTGCTTTTACCAAGAGCTTGAATTTGAATTACAATGCCGATGCCTTTGCCGTCATAGACGAGCCCGCCGGTGAAATAGATACCCAAGCCAACCGCGATTCGGTGTGGGCAAATCTCAGACGTTTGGGGCGTATGAAGAATTTCAAGCAAACGGTTTCGGCAAACTACAAATTGCCGCTCGATAAACTGCCCTTAACCGACTGGCTGAGTGCCGATGCTGCCTATACGGTCAATTATCAGTGGCAGGCAGCTTCGTTGGGCTTGGAAGACAGCGTGGGCAATGTGATATTGAATGCTCGGGAACAAAGTCTACGCACACGTGCTGACCTCTTGAAACTCTACAACAAAGTGAAGATTTTAAACGAAATCAATCAAGCAAGTAGTCGCCGCACCCAAACCAAAAAAGACACCACACAAAAGAAAAGCCGCGAAATATTGAAAGCCATCTTGCGCCCGCTCATGATGTTGCGCAATGTGAATGTAAACTATTCGAAGCAAGAGGGAACTACCCTGCCCGGCTTCTTGCCGCGTCCCAAATACTTGGGCTTGGACGAAGCATGGCAAGCCCCCGGCTGGGAATTTGTGTTGGGCAGCCAAAACCCCGACATCCGTCGCATAGCAGCCAAAAACGGATGGCTGGTGCAAAAAGCAGACACTACCGGCATCCTGCTGAATCAGCCGTTCCGACAGACGATAACCGAAAACCTAACAGCGCAGGCAAACCTCGAGCCTTTCCAAGATTTTAAAATACAGTTGGATGCCAAGCGTTCCCGCACGGTAGGCTACAACGAAATTTACCGCTACGACCCCGTTACGAATAGTTTCCGTTCGTTGTCGCCAGTGCGTACAGGTAGCTACACTGTTTCTACCATACTCATCGGTACGGCTTTTGAGCGAAGCGACAAAGGACTACTTTCCTCCACCTTCGAGCGCTTTGTGGCGAATCGTCAGCTAATACAGCAGCGCTTGCAAGCAATCAACCCCAACAGTGGTAGCTATGACCTGAACGGGCAGGATGTGTTGGTGCCAGCGTTTGCAGCAGCCTATAGCGGACGGTCGGCGCAATCCGTGAGCTTATCTGCCTTTCCGGCATTGCCTTTACCCAACTGGCGCATTACCTACAATGGTTTGAGCCGTCTTTCTTTCTTGAAACAGTGGTTCAATAACATCGCTTTGTCGCACAACTATACGGCAGAATACCAAATCAACAACTACACTTCTTCTTTGCGCTATCAAGACGAAGCACTCATTGGGGCACAAGTGCTTGAATACAATTACCTACTACCTTCGGCACTCAACGACCAAGGGTTTTATGTGCCGGTATATGTGCTCAATGGGGTGCGTTTGTCGGAGCGCTTCAACCCTTTGATTGGCGTGAACCTGCGTACCAACAGCAACTTGAATTTGCGCTTAGACTACAACAAAGGGCGTGATATAACCCTTAACCTCTCGAATACGCAAGTAACGGAGTCTCGCAGCGAAGACTTTATCATAGGTTTGGGCTATACAGCGCGCAACATGAAGCTGCCTTTTCGCGACAGCGACCGCAAGCCCATCGTGCTGAAAAACGACGTGCTTTTTCGCGTCGATTTTGCTATACGCGACACACGTACCATCCAACGGCGCATAGGCGAAGAGAATGTGTTTACGGCGGGCAACCGCAATTTCCAGCTGCGCCCCAACATTACTTACAACGTAGACCAACGCTTGACCTTTCAAGTCTATTTTGAGCGTCTTATCAATACGCCGCGCGTGTCGAATGCTTTTGTGCGCAAAGACACTGCCTTTGGTTTTCAGTTGCGCTACAACTTCACGCAATAGGAGTAGCCTTGTACTCAGGCGGGTGTGTTTGCTTTGCTTTCTTGCAGGTTTTGCCCGTCGCGTGCGTGCAATCTGCTAAATACTCGTGCCGAAAGCATGGTTAGGCAGCCTACAACCAAGAATGTGTAACGAAAGGCGGCGTGTGTAGAGTTGCCTGTGAGCCATGTCTGTTGTTCCATGCCTTTGAGTACTACTAAGCCGAAGGCTACGCCAAAGCCTATTGCCAACTGCTGATTGACCGATACCAGCGAATTGCCGCTGCTGGTATGGTAGGGGCGCAGGTCGGCAACCGATAGGGTGTTCATGGAAGTGAACTGAATGGAGTTGAGGAAGCCCAACAGGGCAATGAGGGGCAACAGCCAATAGATAGGCGTTTGTGGACCGGGCAGCGCAAAGCAGCAAATCAAGGCACCTATCATGAGCGTATTGACCACGAGCACCCGTCGGTAGCCCCAACGGTTGAGTACGCTCACCACCATCGACTTGCTAAGCATGGCGCTCAGTGCCATGGGGGCAACCATCCAGCCCGATACTACCGCCGACTGCCCGTAAGCCAGTTGTATCATGAGTGGCAGCAGCAGCGGCACCGAACTGATACCCAGCCGGGTAGCCAAGCCACCAAGGAGACCTACACGAAAGGTGCGCACCTGAAACAGATTCAAAGGGAAGAGGGGAGAGTGCTCGCGGCGGGCATGTCGGTAATAGGCATAAAGCAAAGCCAAACCAAGCAGCAGACTCAACAAAACAGGCGTGAGGCGCAGGCTGTTGCTCAACATTTCCAACGAAGCAGAGAGTAAAAAAGAAGCGATGCCGAACAGCAAAAAACCTTTGAAATCAAACTTGGCAATGGAGGCACGGTAGTCGGGCAAGTAATATAAACTCAGCAGGATGCCGACTAAGGCAATGGGTAAGTTGATAATAAATATCCAGTGCCACGAGAGGTAATCGACCATATACCCCCCCACTAAAGGACCTAAAATAGGACCAATCAAAGCAGGTATGATGGCATAATTGATGGCACGCAGAAATTCATGCTTAGGAAAAGTCTTGATAAGCGCCAGCTTACCTACCGGCACCATCAAGCTGCCACCTATGCCTTGCAATACCCGCGCCAGCACCAGCTGTGTGAGGTTTTGTGCCATAGAGCACGCCAAGGAGCCCAAAGCAAAAAGCACAAGCGATGCAATAAAAATACGGCGTGTGCCGTAGCGGTCTGCCAGAAAACCACTGACCGGCATCAACAAGGCTACGGTCAACACATAACTGACAATAGCCAAATGCATATCCACTACCGCTTCGTGCAGGTCATGAGCAATGGCGGGCAATGAGGTGTTGAGAATGGTCGAATCCAGCATCTGCATAAAGATGGCAGTAGCCAAAATCAAAGGAAGCACGCGCTTGATTTGTTCTTGGGTTGGTTTGCTCTTCATCGTAGCTAAGCAGCTTGGTGGTCAAAAAAAAAAAACGCTTTGTTTTATGAAAACAAGCCATAGAAAAAAATAGTGTCTTTGAGTTTTGGCGCTTCTTTTGAGGAAGAGGTATGAAAGGAACGACATTGGTGTATTTTGGGGGCG
This sequence comes from Thermonema lapsum, assembly GCF_011761635.1. Lineage (NCBI taxonomy): Bacteria > Pseudomonadati > Bacteroidota > Cytophagia > Cytophagales > Thermonemataceae > Thermonema > Thermonema lapsum. The sequence goes on along the minus strand of NZ_JAASRN010000002.1, from coordinate 378,848 downwards.
GCTACTCAAAACTTCGTTCGGCAGATGATGAAGAGGAGCGTTCAGAACGGCAGTACTCACGACACAGGAGAAGCGCCTGCCCTTGCTTGTCAGCAGAACCCAATACCCATGCAACTACAACTTTGACTTCCCCATTCCCCATTCTCCATTCTCAATTCTCAATTCTCAATTCTCAATCCCCCATTCTCCATTCTCCATTCTCAATTCTCAATTCCCCATTCCCCATCTTTGCCCGTTGAGTGTTTTTTCATAAATTAAGCGCAAAATAAAACACAACACATGTTAGACACTTTGCGTCAGCACATCGAAACATCACTGCAAACCATTCCATACCCCGAAGCACCTGCCAATTTGTATGAACCCATTCGTTACATCTTATCCTTGGGAGGGAAGCGCATTCGCCCCGTGCTTGCTTTGATTGGCTGCGGCTTGTTCGATGAACAATGGGAAAAGGCAACACCTGCGGCATTAGCCATTGAGTTGTTCCACAACTTCACGCTCATGCACGACGACATTATGGACAAGGCGCCGCTGCGCCGCAGCAAACCAACGGTGCATCAGCGCTGGAATGAGAACGTTGCCATCCTGTCGGGCGATGCCATGTTGGTGAAAGCCTATGAGCAGCTGGTTCAAACGCCCACCACCGAACTGGCGCACCTGCTTTCGCTGTTCAATACCTGTGCTTTGCAGGTATGCGAAGGACAGCAATACGACATGGATTTTGAGCAAAGGGCAGCCGTGAGTCGGCAAGAATATCTCAAGATGATTCGCCTCAAAACCGCTGTTCTGCTGGGCTTCAGTTTGCGGGCGGGGGCGTTAGTAGGCGGCGCTGGCTTGGCAGAACAACAAGGACTTTATGAGCTGGGCGTGAATATGGGCATGGCTTTTCAGTTGCAAGACGACCTGCTCGATGTGTATGCCGAAGAGGCATTCGGTAAGCGCATAGGGGGCGATATTGTGGCAAACAAAAAGACCCTGCTGCTGATAGAAGCCATGGAACGGGCTGATGAAAGCCAACAAAAGCAGTTGTTTTTCTGGTTGAATACCGAAAACTTCGACCCCAACGAAAAGGTAAATACCGTCAAAGAAATTTATGATGCCATAGGCGTGCGCCTCATTGTGGAAGAGCAGATACGGCGCTACCATCACAAAGCAGAAAAAGCATTGAACACCCTGCGGGCACATTGCCGCCCTACTTTTGTGAGTGCCTTAGAGCAACTCTTACAAAATCTTTTGATTCGCAAAGTGTAACCTTCTCAAATACCTCTCTTTTCTTAAATCCACATTCAATTATGCAACACTATCAGCAATACATCGAAGCAAACAAAGAACGTTTCCTGCAGGAATTGTTCGATTTTTTGCGTATTCCATCCGTAAGTACTGACCCTAAATTTAAGGCAGACGTAAGGCGTGCGGCGGAATTCCTGCGCGACAAGCTGCTGGAAGCAGGTGCCGATAAAGCCCAACTCTTCGAAACAGCGGGGCATCCTATTGTTTATGCCGAAAAAATAGTGGACCCGCAGGCGCCTACAGTCTTAGTATATGGGCACTACGACGTGCAGCCTGCCGACCCCTATGAGTTGTGGCAGACACCCCCTTTTGAACCGGTGGTGAAAAAGACAGACATTCACCCCAACGGCGCTATTTTCGCACGTGGTGCCTGCGACGACAAAGGGCAGGTATATTTGCAGCTGAAAGCCTTCGAAACGATGGTCAAAACCCATGACCTGCCTTGTAACGTAAAGTTCATGATTGAAGGAGAAGAAGAATGTGGTTCTGGCAACCTCGAGCCTTTCCTGCATGAATACAAAAACATGCTCAAGGCAGATGTGATTCTTATTTCCGATACCAGCATCATCAGCAACGACACCCCGTCGATTGAGTGCGGCTTGCGTGGGCTTTCTTATTTAGAAGTAACCGTGACCGGTCCCAAGCGCGATTTACATTCAGGCGTTTATGGGGGAGCAGTAGCCAATCCCATCAACGTACTTTGCGAGATGATTGCTTCTTTGAAAGACGCCAAGGGGCGTATCACCATACCCGGATTTTACGACAAAGTGCAGGAGCTAAGTCCCGAAGAGCGGGCACTCATGGCTCAAATACCTTTCGATGAAGAAGCCTATAAAAAAGACTTGGGCGTAGAGGCACTCTTTGGTGAAGAGGGCTACACCACCATCGAGCGGGCTTCGATACGCCCCACGTTGGATGTAAACGGCATTTGGGGCGGCTATACGGGGGAAGGTGCCAAGACCGTGCTGCCTTCCAAAGCCCATGCCAAGATAAGCATGCGCTTGGTGCCTGACCAAGACCCCGATGAAATCACACAGCTGTTTACCAAACATTTTCTTTCTATAGCACCGCCCTATGTGAAGGTAGAAGTGCATCCGCATCATGGAGGCAAGCCAGTAGTTACGCCCATCGACTCGCCCGGTTTCCAAGCGGCAAGCCGTGCTTTTGAGCAGGCATGGGGCAAAAAACCTATCCCTACACGCGGGGGCGGAAGCATTCCTATCGTGGCTCTTTTTGAAGAGGTTTTGGGCTTAAAGAGCGTGCTGATGGGCTTTGGTTTAGATTCCGATGCCATCCATTCGCCCAACGAGCATTTCGGTTTGTTCAACTTCTATAAAGGCATAGAAACGGTGCCGCTCTTTTACCAACACTTCAAAGAGCTGGCGAAATAAAGCGCTTCTCACCTGCCTTTTTAGAAGAGTGCTTGCTCAGCGGGCACTCTTTTCTTTTGGCTTTTGTGCCCTTTGTTTTCAAAGCGTGCAAATGAAAACAACAGCTGCCATAGATATCTCATACAAGCACCATGCATAGACGCCAGAGCGTGCAGAAAAACAAGCTGACGAGGGCTATGGGCAATAACACTTTCCAACAGAGCGACATGAGTTGGTCCACACGCAGGCGCGGATAGGTCCAGCGCATCACAATTTGAAAGAAGACCAACAGCAGCATTTTTAACGACAACCACACTACCGCCCAGAGGGTGCCAGCTACAGAGGTACCGGCGGCTGTCCAATCATTGAGCCGTAGGAAACCGATATTGGGAAGTGGGGTGTGCCATCCGCCAAAAAACAAAGTAACCGACAACAGGCTTACCAGTATCATCATGCCATATTCTGCCAAGAAAAAGATGGCAAAGCGAAAGCCTGAATATTCGGTATGATAACCGCCGATGATTTCCGATTCCCCTTCTGGAATATCAAAAGGCGCGCGGTTGCACTCTGCCAGAGAGGTAACATAAAACACAAGAAAAGGAACGAGCAGGAAAGGAAAGCGCACGATGTTCCAAGTGAGTATCCCCCCGTAGCTACGCAAATCCACAGCAAGAGCATCCAAGCCCAGCCAGTACAAGGGCAGGGGCGCCTCACTGCCCTGCATCTGTGCGATGAAGCCCAAGTCAAGGTTTTGATAAAGCACCACCACCGACAACAGGCTCATGGTAAGTGGCACCTCATAAGAAACCATTTGAGCCGCCGAGCGCATAGCACCAAACAGCGAAAACTTATTGTTCGATGCCCAGCCTGCCATCAAAATGCCGATGACATCGAGCGACACGATGGCAAGCAGAAAAAGCAAGCCCGTTTGCAGAGGAGCATGTTCTATGCGGGGCACTATGGGAATAACGGCAAAGCCGGTAAAGACGGCGGGGAATATCAAAAAAGGCGCTATGCGAAACAGCCACTTGTCGGCAGCACGTGGCACGATGTCTTCCTTTTGTAAAAACTTAAGCAGGTCAGCAACTGGCTGAAGCAGCCCGTAAGGTCCTACTTCGGTAGGTCCCATGCGGTCTTGTATGAAAGCGGCTATTTTACGCTCTGCATAAAAGGCTATCAGCACATTGAGCAATACAAAAGCCAAGTAGAGGGCAAAAGCGAGCAGTGTTTCCATGAAGTCATTTCCTTTGCTGCTTTACAAAAGTAGTAAATCATAACCTAAATGGATGAGCGCATCGCCGGCATTGACTACTGGATTGTTGTTTAATCCGACGACATAACCTTCATGAGGGGCTTTCACCACAATGCGTTTGCTGCCGTAGGGGTCGGTGATTTCGGCAAGGCGTTGCCCTTTCTTTACGTAGTCGCCATAGTCCACCAAGCTTTGAAAGATACCGGCGGAGCGAGCCCGTAACCAGCTGGTTTTTTGTAACACCTTGGTAGGATAGACCGGGGGCGGCAGTGTGTCGTATTTTACCATACCCAAGCCCTGCATCAAACGCATGACGCCGGCAATGCCTTCTTCTATGGACAGTTTGTCGATACGGCTCGACTCGCCCCCTTCATACACAAGAATAGGCTTGCCCAGTTTGGCTGCTGCCTTACGAAAAGAGCCATCTATCAACGAAGAATTGAGAATGAAGGGAGGGGCAAAGGCTTTGGCAAGCTCTACGTTGCGGTTTTCATCGAGCACACAGCGCACCTGCGGAAAGTTGCTAAGCGCTTTGCCACCCGTGTGAAAATCAACGCCAAAGTCGATATGAGGCACAATTTGGCTCATGATTATATGAGCAATACGACGCCCCAGCGAGCCGGTAGGTGCCCCCGGAAAGCTGCGGTTCAGGTCTTTACCGTCGGGCAGGGTGCGGCTACCCTGCAAAAAACCGTAAATATTCACCAGCGGAATGGCAATTACAGTGCCCGCTTCGGGATGCAGGAGTTTTTGGGCAATGAGGCGCCGCAAGATGGCAATACCGTTGATTTCGTCGCCGTGGATGCCTGCTGTCAGCAGCAAAGTAGGTCCTTGAGATTTGCCCTTGTAAATAAAAACGGGCATGTCAATCAAAGTGTGGGAGGGAAGCCGCTCAATTTCTATGTCTATGCGTTTAAATTCACCGGGCGGGATGTTGTCAATGTCTATCATAAAAAGCAGGAAGTTGTTCAAACAGTCGAGTATAAAAAAGCTCGGCTTACACATCCAGGGGTAAGCAGAGCTTCTGGAGAAACAGCCGTTTGCTTAAGGGATGTAGGATACTTCCACGGGGAAGCGCTTTCCTTTGGCGCCCAAAGCCTCGTAAGCGGCTTTCGATATCTTGATAACGATTTTGTTGCGCACATCTGCTTCGGGGAGCTTGCCAATGATACGCACAAACACATTTTCACCGTTGGCTTGGTTTTTCACAGCAACGATGGTACCTATGGGCGCATCTTTGTGTAAGCCCACGTAGCTCGATACCGATTCATCTTCGATGACTTCGCCCATACCTTTTTCTATGATTTTCTTATAGCCGGCTACTTCTACGGTTTGCACGGCGTCTTCATATTCGGGTGTTTCGGTCTCGGTTTCTGCTACTGGTGTCGTGTCTTTCTTTTGGTTTTTTGGGGGGGCTACTGCAGTGGGCTTGTTGTTTATCGGCTGTTCTTTGGGGGGCTGAGTAACGACTTGAGGAGCAGCCTCGGGGCGCTTCTTCGGGTAGATATTTAGTTTTTGCCCTACTTCTAAAGCGTCGCTTTCAAGCTGGTTCCACGCTTTGATGTCGCTTACTTTCACGCCGTAGCGCTTGGCAATCATATAGAGGTATTCCCCTTCTTGCACTTCATGCACGATGGCAGCGCTGTTTTCTTGTTTGCTTGCATAGGTAGTTTGTTTGGGGTCCGATACAATGAGCTGCTGCCCGACATATATGTTGTTGTCAACTATGTTGTTCCAGCGTTTGATGTCTTCGACTTCTACGCCGTATTGCTTAGAGATACGATAGAGCGTTTCACCGGATTGTACTGTGTGCCTTTTCACCCCTTTGAGTGTATCACGCTGCGCCGAATACAACACCGGTTGGTATTTTTTGTAGGGGATGCGCAGCAAGTCGCCTATTTTCAGTGTTTTGATGTTGGGGTTTGCTGCTTGTATTTCTTCCACGCTTACGGCATAGCGTTTGGCTATTGAATAAAATGTTTCTTTGGGTTCTACTTCATGAATAATCCATGCTTGGGTGCCGTCTTTCGATACCTCCAAGCGTACCGAGTCGGCAGGTATAGGGGTAGCATATGAAGGCAGGGCAATCGCCCACAGGAAAGCAACGAGCGTGCAAGTATTTAATACTAATGAAGTGTATCGCATAGCCTATGGTCAGTTTCGTTTTTATGGTTCTTCTTTTTCCAATTGGAAAGATATTAATTCCGTGCGATTTTTGATAACAATCAGCTCGTTTTTTAATACAAAGAACAAATCGGCATAGGTATTGTGCAGTTGGCTGTCGAGCATACAATGCAGATAGGGATTACCGTTGGCATCGCTTACCAGCAGGTAATAATCAAAGTGGCGTCCGTTGTTTAAGTAGTAACCCAAAATATGCCAATCGTCCAGTTCTATGTAGTCGATGACTCTCTGCGGATGGCTTTCTTTGGAAAATATTTGAATAAACTGCCTGAGGGTATCGAAGTTGGGGTGGTGTTCGTTGTATTGCAAGGGACTGGTTGCCATTTGTTCAAACAGGTGGCGAATGCCCTTCTTGGGGGTGTTGATGCTTTGTGGCTTGCCCGTGTGTAGGTTCAGCGCCTTGTATTTGGGCAACAACTCGCCCCGCTTGAATACTACTAAGGCGTCTTCTTCTTTGAGCAGGGTATAGTAAGCATATTCATGGTTTTCCCATAGTTTCGTTTGGTGGAACACATCGTACACAAAGAAACCCCGTTGAGTAGGTTGCTTTTCATCTTCGTAATAAAAAAAGACGATTTTTCCTTTGTGTACTGCCCCCACACTTATCCACCAAGGGTCATCGAAGCTTTTGTCTGTCCACAAAAGTTCGTGTTTGATAAGGTCTATCACCGAAAAGTAGGCTTTGCGTTCCTTTTTGTCGCGCAGTTCTACTACAAGCAATTCCTCTACATCGTCAGTAATCACGCGCCAGATAGGCAGCCTGAAAGTATGTTGAAAGCTGATAGGGAGCTTTTGCATAAAAGCAGTATTGTTCGATGCTGTTAAAGTAAAGCACTTTTTAAAATATAGCAAAATAAACAGCCCCCAAGTCAAAGGCAGTTTGCTTGGGGCACGATGCCAGTGTACTATCGCCCTTGCGAGTATCATTGGGCGCTTGAAAAAAGGTAGAGGGGAAACAAAAAAACAAGCCTACCTTCTTCCATGGGGTAGGCTTGTTTTGTCGAGTTGCAGAAAAAGCAAGCAGCTTAGTGGGGCAGCTTCTTGTGTAAGAAACCGTAAGCCATAGTACCCAGCACAGCAGCCCCTATCATCAGGGCGAAGTGTAGAAAGCCAGCACCCAAACCAATGAACATCGGACCCGGGCAGGCACCCGTAAGTGCCCAGCCCAGCCCAAAGACTGTGCCGCCCAGTAGGTAGCGTTTATAGGTAGGAGCCTTGGGGGGTACCACAATCCTTTCGCCCCGTACGTTGCGGATGATGCCTTTTCGGATGAGCCAGTGAATGACAATGCCCAGTACTACGGCAGTGCCTATGACACCGTACATGTGAAAGGAATAGAAGTGAAACATTTCAAAAATACGAAACCATGAAATGATTTCTGCTTGCACCATGATGATGCCAAAGGCAATGCCTACCACGAAGAAACTGAGGAGTTGAGGCGACAACACTTTTTTCTTTTGCTCTGCAGCAGGTTTATGTGTTACTTTCATTGTTGTTACAATTTGAGGTTGAACATTACCCTAAAAGGAAGGGAATAATCAAATAAGTACTGATAAGACCGCCGATAAAAAAGCCCACGACGGCTATGAGTGAAGGTAGTTGCAGGTTGCTGAGTCCACTGATGGCATGCCCAGAAGTGCAACCACCCGCCCAGCGAGCACCGAAGCCCACCAAGAAACCACCCACGAGGGTCATGACGATGCCAGCAGGGCTGCCCAAGTTTTCAAGCGAAAGTAATTCCATGGGGTAGAAGCCCTGTTGGGGATTTATGCCCATAGAGAGGAGCAGCTCTTGGGTGGCTTGCGATAAATTCAGGGCACTTGCTTCCGGATACATGAAATGATAAGCAAGAAAGCCACCTACCATGCTACCCAACAAGAAGCTGAGGTTCCAATTTTGGTGGCGCCAATCGATGTCGAAGAAGTCGCAGCGGCGCCCTATGCCCGTCATAGCGCAGATTGTGCGAAAGTTTGAAGAAATGCCAAATGATTCGCCCAACCACAAAAGTGCCAACATGACCAACGCGATGCCAGTACCTGCCCAGTACCAGGGTAGGTAAGCTTGTGATTCTACAAACAACTGATTCCAAATTTGTTCCATATAGCTTTAGGATTTTGATTACAAAGATATGAAAACATGTTTTTATTTAAAAGGATTGTTTTTAAAATTTGTAACTCACAATCACATGCAAGAGCGCCAGATTGACTTTCCCAAATGCTTCCTTTTCAGATATGTTTCTTGTGAGTGGGCTTTTGTAGGTAAATAAAAGAGAAGCATTCCAGTGAGTGTTTTGATAGCTCAGCTCGGTATTTAGATGCTGATAGGTAGGCATTCCATAGCGATTGGCGGCGTAATCGTTGATGCGAGGGGTTTGATGCCATCCCCAGTCGGTGTTTAGCGCCCAGTGCTTGCCTATGGAGGCGTGGTAGTTCACCACAAGGGCAGAGGTGGTGCTCAGCCCTTCGCTACGTTCGCGCCGTTGGAAAGTAAAGAAAGGGTCGCGCCCCCACTCGCGCGGGAAGCTGAAGGGCGCATTGCCGTTCAGGTGAAGCCATGCAATGCCCAGTTGGTGCTTTGGGTGAAAGTAGTAGGTGATTTTTCCACCCAAACTGTAGTTATAGCTTTCTGGGAGGAGGTAATACCAATCTGGACCAATATTACCTCCCTGTGTGGTACTCTTTTGATAGTGTGCCTGCCATTGTAGCTGCCAAGCTTTGTTTACCTGATAACTTCCTTCTATATAGTAGAGTTGAAACAAGCGGTCGGCAAGGTAGGTCCACAGGTGTTGTTGCAAGGCGCCCCCCTGTGCATTTAGGCGCAGATGTCCAATGAGCAGGTAGTCGCTGTTTATTTTACCTGCGTATTGGAGGGGGCTGCCATCGGCACTTCGCCCCATGGGATACAAGCCAATGCTTTCCTCGACTGTGCGCCAACCACTGGTATTACGCACCCACACGGCTTGAATACCGTAGCCTTCCAAAAGCCATGTTTTGTTTTTCCATTGCAGCTGTGCGCCTTGTGCAAGGGTAGGAATCATGCGCCCATCTTGTGGATTGAAGAAAGGGGTTTTCACGAGCATGCGCCCATAGGTGGCTTGCCATTGCTTAGTATGGAAGCGCACATAAGCCTCGCCTATGTCGCTTATGTGGCGATTGCGTGGGTCGTTTACGTCCATCAGCCCTATGGCATAGCGTGAAGGTTTGCCGGTCATGGGGTCGGGGGTGTCGAAATTACCACTTATCAGTTGTGAGCTGTAGAAGGCGACAGCTACCTGCCAGTGCTTGGCTGCTTGGAAAGTGGCTTTCAGATGCCCGCCGGTAGCTAAAGCATAAAAATCTTTGGGAGCCCCTTGGTTGAGTTCATACAGAAAATAGTTGCGCCATTCGCCCGAAGTCTGCAGCCGAGTGAGGCTGTCGGCGGCTGTAGGGCTTTGTTGAGCCATGAGCTGAGTATGAAAGGTAAAGCAAGTGAGGACAAGAGCAAAGTAAGTGCGCATGGTTTTATTGCACGTTTTTTCCGCCGTAAAATTCAATGATGGGCTGAAAGGGTCCGTATTTGTGTTGTATGGGCGGGAAGCTATCGGCATAAGGACCATAAGGAGCCGATACGGGTTTTCGGTTGAGGCTTCCGGGATAGTCTTTTTCTTTGCCTGCCATACGGGGGCGCTTATTATGATAAGCGTTGATGAAGGCTGCTACATCATAGGCTTCTTCGTCGGTGAGCATGGGCGAGTCGGCAGTGGCGCCAAAGGGCATGTTGGCTTTGATGAACTTGGCAGCGGTAATTAGGCGGTGCATGCCGGCGCCATCGTTGTAGCTGTCGGGACCCCACAAGGGCGGGTATTGATAACCGCCGGCTTGGTTGCGCACACCTTCACCATTTTTACCATGACAAGAAGCACATTTGCTTTCGTAGATGGCTTTGCCGCGCAGGGTGTCGGCAGCACGGGCGGGCAGCGTTATGTCGGGCAAGCCGTTGCCTTTGAGTTTTTCGCCTATGGGCACTCCACGGCTCACCCAGTGCATATAGGCGACCATGGCGCGCATCTCGCGGCTATCGACAGGCAGGGAACGCCCGTTCATGCTGCGTTCCATGCATCCGTTGATGCGTTCTTCTAAGGTGCCTACTTTGTTTTCGCGTCCTCTGTATTGGGGGAAAAGTCCCGGAACGCCCACATAGGGGATGGCGTAGTATTTGGTGCCCGCCTCCAGATGGCAGTTTTGGCACGCCAGTCGGTTGCCTGCATAGCGTAGCTTGGGGTTGGGTGCATCTGGTCCCAAATACTTATAGGTTTCGTGTATGAGGGCATAGCCATAGCGTACCAAGCTGTCGTAAGGGCTGTTGCCCAACTCTTCGAGTGTGGGTTTTTTGAAAAAGTTTGGTTTGTTGGCAGGCGCTGTTTCTTGAGGTTTGGAAACCGTAGGGGAGGCGACAGGGGCAACTCGTGCTACTTGCTGCTGTAATTGCTCGTTTTCTTGTAGCAGCCACACATTCAAGCCTATGAGTATGAGCGTTGTCAAGCCGAAGGCAAATAGCAGCAGCAGGATAATCTGCAATATCTTGGCTACAAACTCGGAGGTTTTCATAGTGTCTTTCTTATTTGAGGATGGTTTTGATATGCGAATATATAAACATTTTTTCATATAAAAAATTCCATTTTTCTTTTTGGCGTTGGTTGGGTTGATAGTTTTATGGCAAGAACTCAAGTGTGCCTTTTTTTCGAATAGAGTAGCAGCAGCATCAAGCCAAATGACAGGAAGTAAAGCGAGAGGGCAGGCTCGCACTCGAAGCGACAAGGAAGGAGAAGCAAAAAAGCCCTTTCTTACGAAAGAGCCTTTTGAGAGAAAGTATGGGCAGTCTTGCTTAATTCAGTCGGTAAGGGGTTATGAGTGTAAATTGTGGAATTTGCACGTGGAATTCTTTGCCGTCGAGCAGGCGGCGCATGAGGTAGTAGCCATACATTTTGCCGATGTCGGTGCGTAGGTTGCAACCAGAGACATATTCATGTTTTTGTCCGGGTTCTATGATGAGTTGTTTTCCACGTACACCTGTTCCTTCCACTTCTTTAATCATCCAGTTGGAGTCGAACACAAACCAATGGCGGCGCATGAGTTGGATGGTGTAGGGGCTTTGGTTTTCGATGATGATGCGATAAACAAACACATAGTGCGCATGCAGAGGGCTGGAGTAGTCGGGTTGGTATTCGGTTAGCACACTCACGCGCACCCCCTCCGTAACTTGTGTAACCATAGCTTTGCATTTTCTTGTGGGTGAAGCCTTTCGTAAAATAAAGGTACTAAGAAAGGCAGCCCCATACAAGAAAATGTAGGAAAAAATGCTAATTTTTGTTTTTGAATTAGTTGTATGTCAGCGAGCTGAAAAGTGCCTTGCTAAGGCAGCTTTTATAGGCTACTTATTTCGGAAAGTAATGCGTTCCCTTACCCATGAAGGACGTCCTTCGGAGTCTGTTTCTACGTGATTTATCAACAGCGTAAGCGGCTTAAATGAGACGCTCTCCACTAAGTTTTGCAGGGTTTGCTCCCATGTATCGCCCAAGTACATATCGAGCCGGACGGTGAGGGGCTCAATGAGTGCTTCGAAGGTAGCGGTTTTGGGGTTGTAGCTAAACAGATGGTAAAACTTGTAGTTGCTGGTAAACCACATGGGCAATACCCCTATTTCGTCGGCGCCGTCGCCGGTTAGGTCGCCTTCGTTGACCAAATAACCAGCAATGGCATTGCTTACCTCTATGGGTTTTAAACGGGGATTAGAAAAAACGATATACCCCAGACAAGGCTCATACACGCAACCCATATCCACGGTAGGAGCGGCATAGAGCCATGCATATTCTTTGACACCATCACCATTGAAATCACCTTCGAGGGCGGGCACCTGTTCATATTCAAAAACAGTATAGCGCTCTCCCTGCGCCTGCAAAGACGATGCGCCGAAAATGCACATTACAGTAGCAAGCAATACTTTTTTGCCCATAGGACCATTTCAATTTTACAACAACACACTTACAAAAACATTGGGGCTTATAGAAAAGCCCCAAGAAATCACATCCACATTGGTGCGATTAAAAGGGTTGGACGTAAGCTGGTACGCCAAGCCAGAATTATTTCAATTCCACATTGGTGCGATGGCAACCATTAGGTAGAGCATTACGAAACGCAGTGGTCAGCGAGCTTGTCGAGCGATTTCAATTCCACATTGGTGCGATTAAAAGAACTATGCAGTACAGAATCATCAACTTAACCCAACAATTTCAATTCCACATTGGTGCGATTAAAAGCATTATTTGATAAGTACCAGTGGCAAGAAATAAAAGCATTTCAATTCCACATTGGTGCGATTAAAAGTCGCTTTTGAGGAAGAGCATGGGGATACTGTGCAGCAAATTTCAATTCCACATTGGTGCGATTAAAAGTTGGTAGTGCCTTCGCAGGCACCGCCAGAAGATTTTACATTTCAATTCCACATTGGTGCGATTAAAAGTGTCTTTGTCTGCCAACACCATTTACTTTCACCTTATTTCAATTCCACATTGGTGCGATTAAAAGTTGACTGAGAGGCTTTATATGATATACAATTCCTCAATTTCAATTCCACATTGGTGCGATTAAAAGCCGCCGTTTTAACAATGAAAAGTTACCAAAAAACAATTTCAATTCCACATTGGTGCGATTAAAAGTAACAGGCTGTGAAGGCATCGACGCTCTTTTGCTCATTTCAATTCCACATTGGTGCGATTAAAAGAAAGCGATGGTTAGCTTGTACCGCTTATTTAACGAGATTTCAATTCCACATTGGTGCGATTAAAAGAGAGTGGGTAAAGCTAAGAGGCATCCCCGATAGAGATTTCAATTCCACATTGGTGCGATTAAAAGGCTGAACGATATGCAGCAAGTTGCTTAACATTCAGAAAATTTCAATTCCACATTGGTGCGATTAAAAGTGTACTCCTCCTGTGAATCTGGTGTGTATTCACCAGCTATTTCAATTCCACATTGGTGCGATTAAAAGTACCGACGCCAGCCTCACCAACGAGCACAATTACAATTTCAATTCCACATTGGTGCGATTAAAAGAGGAGTATGAACCAAAATCAAAAATTTGAGGTAATCAATTTCAATTCCACATTGGTGCGATTAAAAGCCGTAGGCAAGTTAAGTAAAAAAATGCATTCTTGCAAGTGCAGGCGGTGTTTTTTTGTGCTTGAAAACGGGGTGGAAGTCGTCGAACGGCAATAGTGTAATTTTGCCTGGAGTTCGACGACTTTTGTAAGTCATTGTAAATCAATAATTTATATTTGTATTTGTTTCAAACAAAGGCATTTTCTGCTGGGTTGAACGGGCATTTGCTGGACTTCGACGACTGTTGTATTTGCAAATCATTCATAATCAATGTTTTACAAAAAGTTGTCGGTGCTTGATTTTTCTTTTCCTATGATTTGTTTGTCGAGCCAACGCTCGTGCCGGCTGGTGAAGATAATCAAGCTGTCGGTTTCGGGGTCTATGAGCCGGCGCGCCCGATGAATGAGCTCTTGCAACTTGGCTTCGGTGATTTCGCCTTCGAAGACCGAGTTTTGTATCCAATGCAAATAGCGGCGGCAGAGTTTCAGCATCTTTGCCGTGCGCTTTTGCTCTACGTCGTAAACAAGGATTACGTACATAATACCACAGTTTTCAACTTGCTTAGTATTCAAGGCAATGCATACACTTTCTTTCTTGCCGTTTTTTACCACCAGGCTTTAAAGGGTTTATAGTCTTGAATTTCTAAGACGTGTTTGATGAGTTTGTAACATTCGAGGCGTACCAAGTGCTCATAGCTTACCTTGCGTTTGAGTGTGCGGTGCTGGATGGTGGTTTGTAGGCGTTCTTCCCAGTGGGTTACAAACTTTTTGGCAGCAGCAGGGCGCAGGGTGCAGCCTCTTAGTTCGGTTCGGAAGTCGGATGCTTGCAGTATCTTTTTGTTGAGCATGCTGAAAATGGTACGGTCTACCAGCAAAGGTTTGAATACCTCTGCCAAGTCGAGGGCAAGGCTGTAGCGCCGCATGCCGGGTTCGTGCAGGAAGCTGATGGTAGGGTTGAGTTGGGTGTGGAATATCTGCCGCAGGCAGAGCGTGTAGCATAGCATGTTGCCAAAGGAAATCAGGGTGTTCAGTTCATTTTCGGGCGGGCGTTTGCTGCGTTTTTCGAATGCAAAGTCGCTAACAATATGCTCGAAGCATTCGTAGTAGGTTTGTCTTATGTTGCCTTCTATGCCCATGAGGGTTTCGATATCGGGGGCAGTGGCAGTGCTCTGCCACAAGGCTTCGATTTGGGTGATGGGGTTTTGCAGCGGCGCTCCGCGCCCAACATAGTAGCGCAGGTTCTTGAGCATGTTGTGCGTGGCGCCTTCTATGAGCCGCCGGGCAAGGGCAAGACGTTTGTTGGCGCTTAGGTAGGTTTTGGTTTGGGCTATCTGCACTTTGCCGGCAAGCAGGTAGTCGCGTGGCATGAAAGAGCCGGTGTAGTATTCGTAGTAGTTGAAGAAGTGCACAACAATGCCTTGTTGCCCTAAGAAATTATACAGGGCGCTGTTGGCATCTAAACTGCCAAACACATAGAGTTCTTTTATGCTTTCTACAGGCAGATAGCGGGCTTGCCCTTCTTTGCCTTCTTCATCTATGGGCACGAACTTGAGGGTGTTGTTTTGGCGGCTTAGGCGCCCGGGGTTGAACAAGTAGTAAGACTTTTTCATAAGCGTTTAGTTTTCGGCTTCGTCTATGTAGCAGTAGTCGTAGTAAGCGCACTGCCGGCACCAGCGGGTCTGCAGCAAAGGGGGGCAGTGCGCTTGGCGCAACATCTGTGCCATGGTGTGCAGCTCTTGGCGGAGTTGTGCCTCGGTGGTAGCATCGAGCGGCGGCACTTCGGTGCTGCTGCGCAACAAGGGGTATTCTATGATGCCACGGCAGTCTTCTATGCCGTTTTCTTTCAACAAGAGCTGATAAAAGCGCATTTGGGCGATGTGGGCTTCTTCTTTGCGGTTCGATTTCTTGGTTTCGTGTATGAGGCGCGCTTCTGGGTCGAAGTAATCGATGACGCCCAACAGCTGGGTGTGGGCATCGAGGCGGGCACGCAGTGCCAGCTGACGGTTGCACTCGCTGCGCCGGGCATAGCTGTACTCTTCTACCAACTTGCCGGCATGTACTAAGTCGCTGTTGTGCTCCATATGAATGCCGTGGTGGAAGAGCCACAACTTGCGCCGGCAAAGGTAGTAGTAGTTGATATGGGTGGCGGTCAGATGCATGAGGGGATACAACAATAAAAAAAGGAAGCTCTTTTTGTAGAGCTTCCGTTGTTTGGGTTTATTCTACTAAGTGTTGCGGCTTATATTGTAGTAGGCGGTTTTTAATTTGTTGTTTTGCTTCTTCGAGTGCCCTATGGTTGGTTTTGTTCACATCGGTGAACTCTTCTGCTACAGGCATGATGTAGAGCTCGACTTCCGGTGTTTGTTCATCGATGACGGGTATCATTTTATCCGGGTTCTCTTCGTTCGGTTTGCACCGAATGGCATTGGCAATATAGTGGGCATTTTCGCTGATGGCGATTGCCAGTGTTGTCATCGGGTCGAAGGTGCGCGATTGGTTGGAAGTAATTTGCCAGTTTACAATGGCATCGGCAAGCGCATCGACTATCTGCTGTTTCATTTCTTCTGGCACCACCAACACTTGCCCATAATAGCGGCTTGTTTTTTCTTGCCATCCATTCTGACGAAGTTTTTCGGCGGTTTCGTCACTTATTTCAGGCTCAAAGGGGTTTAGGGTAACTAAAAAGAGTCTGTCCATATCGATGGCAAGGTCTTGGACAAACAAACCGGTGGCTCTTGTTTGGTCGGGTATCCATTTGCGGTAGAGGCTTCTGTCTTTGCCTTTCAATAGTTCTTTGATTTCTTCTGGACTGAGCGGCTTGCCTTGGGCATCTTTTACTTCGACTTTGGTGTTTGGGCTATTGGAGCGGTCGAAGGTAGCGTTTTCTTTGACTATGCCTGCCAACGAGGGGTGCAAAGGACGCATGGCTGAAATCGACAGGGGGCTTCTTCTTTTCAAAGTGCGTTCTTTACCGCCGGAGGAAGCGTGCATCCACCCACCTACGAGCAAGTCTATGTAGCTCGGGTCGCATTCAGTATATACCTCCCCTTCGGCAAGCGCTCCCTGCTTGTTTACGTTGAATACGAAGGTAGTAGGTGCCGGCAATTGATTGAGCTTGTGCATCATGGCTTCGATGATGCAGCGCTTGACTTGCTGCCCGCTGGAGTATGGTAAAGACCTATCGAAGATGGGGTCGTAGTATTTTTTTTGACCACCGTCAACGGCGAATACGGTGTAGTCTACTTTTTTGAGAGTCCTTACATAAAGATTGTTGCTCATAGTTGTATTGTTTTGGATTTTACTTGAAACATTAGGCTTCTTTTTCAATGAAGGCGTAGTCGAGTTGAAGCAATACGCTGAAATAGCGGAAGTCCTCTACGGGGAGCCCGTGCACATAATCGCGCAATTCTTTGAAGGTTGACAGGCGTTCGTGCTCAGCAGGGAGCTCTTTCACTAAGTTGTTCAGTGCCTTGAAAAATTCATACTTAGTTGCACTCTCGAGTAGCTCATTCACCAAGTTGAGGTAGCGGGTGCTCCCTTGTTTCTCTTGTGCTTTTTCTTTGAGTAGCTCGTGCAAAGCCTGCGCTACTTCTTTGCTGTATTCGAGTTGTTCTTCTTTGTTTTTGGTAATCATAGCTAACAACCATGTTTTATAGGTTCGAAATGAAATGACATCGAGATTTTTGTGTTTTCGTGTGTCTTTTTTCTTTTGATTGTACATTTCTCGCAGTGCCTTCGGTTCAAGGGCAGAGAGCCCCAATGTGCCTTTTTGGCAAGCATATTCTAAGGCATCACCATAGAGCGCTTCATAGGTAGAAGCATCTTGTATAGCTGCTTGCGCACCAAATAGTTTTTTGTAAAGCGCTATCAAAGACCGCACCTCGTGCAGCTTCATGGAATAGAAGCCAAGGGTTTGGTTGGTCTGCCCAAAGGAATAAATGTAAGCCAGCAGCGAGCTAGACCCACTTTCAGGCTTGTAGTGTTTCGACAGTCGAAAAAGGAGTTTGCTCCAAGGCAGTGTTTTGATTTCAATATTTTTATCACTTTCTTTGAAAGCGCCTCGTTCTTCAAAATCTCTGATGATGGGGTTTGGGTTGTTTGTTTCAAGAAAGTAGGAAAGCCATTGCCCGTTCCATGATGAAATCTTGTTGGGGGCAATTTGAATAGCTTGGTCGTCTAAGAAACGCCGATACACGCTCCAGCCTTTGGCTATTTTCAGCAGTAGTTCTGGGTCTTGAAAGAGGAAACTGTACCCACCTTCTACGCCTACGCCAAGGGCAGCACCAAACCAAGCGCAATAGACATCTTCGGGCGAGATGTCAATGGCTATGTCAGTTACTTGTCCGGAGGTAGAGTTGAACTCTTCTTTTTCGGAGGCAGGAAAACCGGGCGCTGTGCTTGCGTCTATGTAGCCAGCTTTCACTTTTTCGTGGAAAGTGTCTAACAGCTCAAGCCTTCTTTCTTTCGATAGATTGCTTACTTTTTCTCCGGATTTCAATTGCACAAAAGGCGAGTTGCCTACCCATATCATGTACTTGTTCGAGTCGAGGAACAGAGGAAAGAACACCTCGTCAAAGAATTGTCGGGGTGTGTAGTGGGTCGAGTGCGCTTTGTTGTATGCTTCTAGAAATAATTTGCCTACGGTTACGTTAATCATAGTTCATGGATTTTAAAGGGTGAAACAGCTTGCTTCTTGCTTCAATACAAGACCTAATTCCGGTGAGTAGCATTCCGATGGAACGATAAACGGCTGATTGCCACGAGGGTGTTGAGGGTATTGCTTGACTTGCCAATATCGAACAGGTATTTCGTACATACTGCGCTCTTCGGCAGACGCTTCTTGATAGGCTTCGTAGTCGCTATCGACAATGCAAGCGACGGTGTCGATGTCGAGCATTTCCATGAGCAGGCTTTTGCTCATGTGTGTGAGGGGGGCAATGCGGAACTTGCCGCCGTTGAAAATGCTATGATTTTTAATCGATACTTCTTTAATTTCTGGAAACACATAGTCTATCATGCTTTGTAAGTTGGCTTCTTGGAGCACTTCTCCATTGGGTAGTACCTCATAGGTGCGTTGTAGTATTTCCAATTCATAGGGCTTGGCTTGGTTGCTGTCGTCGGGTGGGGGCAGCACAAACACTTCTTTGTAGTTGCCTATGGTGTGGGCGCTGCGTTTACGGTTCACTCGTCCAAAGCGTTGTACGAGGCTGTCGATGGGGGCGCAGTCTGTTATCATGGTGTCGAAGCTGATGTCCAAACTTACTTCTACCACTTGGGTAGAGACCACAATACAAGCCTCTTTGGAGGTGTTGAACCTGCCAATGTCATGATTGTGCTTGTCTAAGCCCATGAGTAGTTGCTCTTTGTTTATGCGGTCGCTCCTCTTGAAGCGGCTATGTAAAAGCAGGCTGTCTATGTGTGGAAATTTCGTTTTGATTTCCTGATACACGGTTTGTGCTCTTTCTATGCGGTTGCATACAACCAGAATCTTTTGTTTTTGTGCCACTTTTTTTTCTAACTCGCTGTAGATGTCGTCGGGCGAGATTTTATGCACTATATGACGGTTGAAGGTGTGGAGTTGGTCTTTTGGGAGCTGCACCTCATAGGTGAGCTCTGCGCCCAGTCGGTTCAATATTTCTTGGTATAAAACAGAAGGAATGGTAGCACTGCCCACATGGATACGGCATCCAAGAGCTTTCAGGACTTCTATGAGTTCAAGCACAATGCCTTGTGAGACATCGGTGTAGGTATGTACTTCGTCTAAAATGACATCGCTGTTTTTTAGGTCTAGCATCATGCTTTCAAAGCCTGCTGTGCCCAGTATGATGTTGGCGATTTGGTAGGGGGTAAGCACTTTTACGCCCGAGCCCACTAAGTTTTGCAACATGCGCTCTTCTTTCTTTCCTTCTTTGACGACGAGCTTTGAGCTACCATGCAACACTCTGATGTCGAGATTGGGGTTGTCGGGTAAAAGCATGTGTTTCAGTCGGTAATACATGGCATTGATGGATGCCTGAAAGGGCAGTATGTAAAAAACTCTATTGCGGCAGCGGCGCATCAGAAAGTCTGTTTTGCCTGCACCAGTAGGGGCAAGCACTATAGTGTGAGGCTTGTCGGAGGTAGCCTCTATACTTGATAAGGGATACAAAGGGTGTTGCCTGTTGAAGCTTTTAAGAATGGGTTTTTGGAAAGTGTGTTGAAGGTAGCGGGGGGTTTCATGAATCAAGGCAGATGCAAAGTGGTCGGCAGCCATCAGCAAACCTCGCCATATAGAAACGCCTTCTTCTTTTGTTCTCTTTTCGCAATATTCAATAGCCCATTCAAAATTACGACGGGCTTCTTCTATGGAAGGGGGCGTTGTTTGCACAATGTGTTCTTTGCCCAAGCAAAGTAATAACCTATGTGCTTTGGGAGCCCAATCTTCGAAGTGGGCGCTGTGAATCTCGAATACGTCTTCTCGCTCTTCTATCAAGTCCAACAGCCCCTTTTTTCGTATATCGTGTTTTACAGATTTGTGGTGTGCTATGACCATTTCGGTGAGTACGACATGGAACTGCTCCGGAAAGCAAGACAAGAAGAAGATAGAGGCTATTTCATGTCGGAAGGGCTTGTCGGGCTTTTGGCTTGCTTGTAGCCTTTGTTGAAAGACAGGACTTGCCTTGCCTATGTCGTGTAAAATAGCCCCCAATTGGGCTTCTACGACGGGCATATTGTTGGCTTTGGCTATGTGTTGGGCAGCCATACTTACATGCCATAGGTGTTCGTGCAGAGAAGTGTACTCTGGTGCTCCCTTAGCCTTTAATTCAGGAAATAGAATAGCTTGCATCATGGGTTGGTCTGTTATTTTACCGGTTCACCCACCACACGTAAACAACCATACATCATCTCCTTGTGATTGAATCGGTTGTAACCTACCGGGAATGCCTCGTTGTTGTGTTCAAATACAAGTTCAAAGCCGCTGAAACGATTGTCTTGTAAGAAGTCTTCCCAAGAGATATTTGTAAGCAGCTCAACTGGGAACAACATGTCTTCGTTGCGCGCCAAGCATATATGTTCTTGAAATGCCCTTTGGGCATCTTCTTTTTCTTTGAAAGCCAACCACAGAGAGGGGTAGAGCAAGCAGCCTCTTTGAAGAATAGAGCGTTTCCGCAAAGGTATCTGAAAGGTTTTGGTTTTTACTTTTTCTGGTTTTTTAGGGTCTGGAAATTCCTTTTTGATTGCCTTGAAATCCACTCCTCTTGTTTGTACTACTTCCTGTTGCTTTGTAATGGCTTGGTAGTTGAGTCTGTGCCCGCATATTTTATAGATGCCCCACTCTTTGGAAAGTAACTCTGGAAAAATCTTTCTTTCAATGCCGGCTATCATAGATGGCGTCAGGAATTGCTGGCTATAGGTTAGCCCATCGCGCACCGCCGTCCATGGTTTTATGTATGCAAAAGTGCCTTCATAGCGCACCAAGTGAATGTTTCGTTCCATAGTTGTTTTGTTTTATTTGATTGCACCAAAGCCAATACCCGTGGAATGCCCCAAACCAGCGAGCCATGCAAAGGTTTTTAGCTCGCGGGAGCCCTGAATCTCTACAGGGCAGAGGTTGGCTCTGTTGAATACGCCTTTATAATTGATAAGCCTTGTACTTGCTTTGCCCACATGCGGAACAAATCTTATCGAGAAGTCGTCGGGCAAGTCTAAGCCAAAGACAGACATTTTCTTTTGCAAAGCTTTTTTCAAAAGCTCTCCGGCTTGGGGGTCTTCGTAGCTAATAAATCGAGACTTGCGTGTTTCTTTTGAGTATTGTTTTATCAGGATGGGGCTTGCAGGAAAGAATATGTCTCTGTTTTCTAAATCCGGAGGGCTTTCGAGGTAAACCTCCTTTACTCTTAGAGAAAAGAATACTTCTGGGTTGCTCTCAATGCCCATGATGAGTTGATACAGCAACTCGTTGTTGGGAGAAGCTATAAAAAAGGAGGTATTTTCGCCAAGATGCAGTCCCTTACTTGAGTAATCTTGAATTTTCAAATTAGAAAAACAGAACATGGCAGGTTGTTGTGTGCTGCCCGGCTGAATTCCCATCCATCTGTGCACGGCTTCGGTGAGCAAGTGCTGATGGTCGTAAGGGATGGTTATGCCTTTACTCTGAATTTTTAAATGTATTCTCATAATACTGCGTTTTTTCTTACTTGCGTATTTCCATCACGCACCACTTGCACCATGCCCATGCCGGCGGCGGCATTTTTTTCGCCAAAGCCGGCGTAGTAACCTATTTCATGCAGTTCGATGGGGGCAGTCAGCTCAAAGCTGAATTCATAGCCACGTAGTTCTGTCTTTTTGACTCTTAGCAGCTTGGAGCGAGGCGTGCTCAGCAGGCTGAAGCCAAAAGGCACCCCATGGGGGAGGCTTTCTTCGAGTGGTGCTTCATTGCTGAGCGCTGTTACCCTTTGCCATGCTCGCCACTTGCGCAGCAGGTTTTGTAGCAGCAGGGAGGCGTAGTCTGGCGCATCGGGCGCCAGATATTGGGGGTAGGGATTGCCCTCTACTTGCTTGCTTATGAGCATAGGCGATTCGCAGCGGTAACGCATCGTTTCTTTGAAAAGGGGCGGTGGCAGTATGCGCACCATCTGCACTTCAAAATCTACGGCATAACGAGGACTGCCCAAACGAAACCTTTGTTGTTCGAACAAGCCCGTAACGAAGTGTTGCATGGTTTCCGGCACATAGAACGAGAGCGTCAGCGTTGAGGTGTTTTCAAGCAATACGAGCATTCTGTTTTTCTGGTCTATGCTATAGCGTCGGGGCTGCAGCTTGCCAAAGGTAAACAGACGGTATGCCCGTTTGCCATAGACGTACCCTTGTTGGTGCAGCCATTCGGCAAAGTCGCCATCGGCTTGTGCCAGCGTCTTGTAAATCCATGACGACACTTGGTATTGGTAGTTGAAATCCACCTTTGCTTCAGGCAGATGTTGTAGTGTCAGTTGAATCCTCATTGCGATGATGTTTTATATGCTTGAAACTGTTCGAAACAAAGCTACTACCGGAGGTATGACAAAAACTGTCCCTCCTCAGGAAAATTTTTCACTTTTTGTCAGAAAGACCATTTTTTGAAGTCGCGACCGCAAGTGCTCGACCAGCTCGGCGGGCTCCACAATAGCGATGACTTGCTCGTGATTGCCCAAGAGAAAATTACTCAGCCCGATGAACTGGTGGTTTACCTTGCAACGGAAGGCATAGCTTTCGGCATCTATCTTTTCACAATATTGGGCGCAAATCGGAAACTGCTCTATGAGCAGGTTATAGCCACCCGTTTTCAGGCGGATATCCACCGGCACTTGCAGCTCATCTACGATGAGGAAAGGGTCGGTAGGCAGGGGGCGGTGTTTATGTTCGTATTGCCATGATTCATTGAGCACTACCACCTCGCCACAGCGTGAAGGGCGGAAAATACGGTTGCTTTGGTGGTGCAGGTCATAGGCAAAACACAGGTCTTCGGCTGCCCGCAGCTCGAATACCTCTACCCGACGGTCTTTCGTTTCGTTGGAGTTGACCGAACGGTAGTTTTTTAGCAGCACCTGCCGCTTTTGCTTTTTTGCTTCTGCCAGGTGCTCTATCTTGGTCAAAAAAGGCTTGGGATAAGCCAGCAAGCCCAGCTTGTGGAAGTCGTAGAGTGAGCCCAGCTTTTGGCGCAGGCGTCGCGCTCTGTGCTCTTGTAAGGGCAGGTTGTCGATGGCAAGGTAGAGCATCTGCTGTTCTTCGATAGAAAAATACAGCAGGTCTTGGAGTTCTTTGCCCTTCTCTTCGGTGCGCAGCGCATAGCGGTATTTGCTGTCGTAATCGATGACAAAACCGGCATTGCGGATTTCTTCCAAATCGCGCTTGATGGTGCGCACATTTACCCCCATATGCTTTGCCAGCTCTTTGAGCGTGTAGGCATAGGGGCTTTGAATAAGCAGCAACAGCAGGCGCAACACGCGCGCACGGGGGCGACTCTTGTCACTCATGGAAGTAAACCTTTGTTTTATACGTAGTAGTGGGCAGCAGTGTGCCCTGTATGTACTACAAAATAGCGATTTTCCAAAATATGGCAATTTTTTTACAAGCTTGTTGACCGAAGCAAGTCCATGAGGCAAAAGCCGGTTGCTGCCCTTGCTTGTGTTTCTTCAAAAAGCACTAACTTTAAGCCCCTGACAGAAAAAACTATATCGACCATACCCAATTAAACGCGTACATACACTATGGCAAAACCAACCATCAAGGAACTGTTGACTACTGCGCCGCAAGAACAAACGGTAGAAGTACTGGGCTGGGTGCGCAATCGTAGGGGCAGCAAGCAAGTAGCTTTCATTACCGTAAACGACGGCTCTACCATTCACAACATACAGGTGGTAGTAGACCTCAACCAGATATCCGAAGAACAGCTGAAAGAGGTGCACACTGGGGCGTCGGTGCGTGTCTTGGGCAAGCTGGTGCCTTCGCAGGGCAGTGGGCAGGCAGTGGAGGTGCAAGCCCAAGAAGTAGAAGTGTTGGGACCAGCTGACCCGGAAAAATATCCTTTACAGCCCAAAAAACACTCTTTGGAGTTTGTGCGCGAAAACGCCCATCTGCGGGCACGTACGGCTACTTTTGGCGCTGTGTTTCGCGTCCGTCATCATGTATCCTATGCCATCCACAAGTTTTTCCATGAAGAAGGCTTCTTCTATGTACACTCACCCATCATCACCGCTTCCGATGCCGAAGGCGCGGGGGCTATGTTTCGTGTTACGACCCTCGACCTCAAAAATCCGCCCTTGACCCAAGAGGGAGAGGTGAACTTCAAAGAAGATTTCTTCGAACGTCCGACCAACCTGACAGTGTCTGGGCAGCTCGAAGCCGAATTGATGGCGTTGGGTTTAGGGCGTGTGTACACTTTTGGTCCTACCTTCCGTGCCGAAAACTCAAACACCACACGCCACTTGGCAGAATTCTGGATGATAGAGCCCGAAGCCGCCTTTTATGACATCCACGACAACATGGACTTGGCTGAGCGTTTTGTGAAGTACGTCATCCGCCATGTGCTTGAGCATTGTGCCGACGACTTGGCTTTCTTGGAAAAACGCCTGCTCGACGAAGAAAAGAGCAAGAAGGAAAGCGAACGCAGCCCCATGCCGCTCATCGAAAAGCTGAATTTCGTAGTAGAAAATGCTTTCGAGCGTCTCAGTTACACCGAAGCCATCGAGCTGTTGCTGCAGTCGAAGCCGCAGAAGAAAAACCAATTTCAGTTCCCCGTTTCTTGGGGGATTGACCTGCAGGCAGAGCACGAGCGCTATTTGGTGGAAAAGCATTTCAAAAAGCCCGTAATTTTGACCGATTACCCCAAGGAAATCAAGGCTTTTTACATGAAACAAAACGACGACGGCAAGACCGTCCGCGCTATGGATGTGCTCTTTCCCGGTATTGGAGAAATCATCGGGGGTTCGCAGCGTGAAGAAGACTACGACAAGCTCAAACGCCGTATGGAAGAAGTAGGCATCTCTACCGAAGAGATGTGGTGGTATCTGGATACCCGCCGCTTTGGCAGCGTGCCCCACAGTGGCTTTGGCTTGGGGCTGGAACGCTTCGTGCAGTTCATTACTGGCATGGGCAACATACGCGACGTGATTCCTTTCCCCCGTACACCCGGTAACGCCGAATTCTAATGCATTACCAGTCCCCACAACCGCCCCCCGGACAGCTAAAAGAGCAATTGTGGCAGGCACTGCGCGCCCCGCTCCCGGGGTGGCGTGCTCATATAGGCATGGCACCGCCGCAGCGTTTCCCCGACAAGGAACCCCGCGACTTGCCTCCGCCACCCGGTGCTCGCCTTGGCGCAGTGCTATTGCTGTTGTATCCTAAACAGGCTGTTTGGCACATACCTTTCATCGTGCGCCAGAAATATCCCGGCGTCCACAGTGGGCAAATAGCCTTTCCCGGCGGCAAAGTAGATGACACCGACGCCGACTATGTGGATACTGCCTTGCGCGAAACAGCCGAAGAAATAGGAGTAACGCTAAGCCCGCCACAGGTCGTCGGAAGCCTGAGTCCTTTGTATATTCCACCCAGCAACTTTATGGTGTATCCACAGGTGGCAGTCATAGACTATGCCCCTGTTTTTGAGCCAGAACCTACCGAAGTAGCCGCTACACTCGAAATCCCGTTGCATGAGTTTGAGCGCTGCCGTGACGTGCATGTACGTCTTTGGAAAGACCAAGAATATCACATCCCTTGTTTTCGTGTGGGAGAGCACATCATATGGGGAGCCACAGCCATGATACTGAATGAGTTCTTGCAGGTATGGAGGCAAATTGTTTCTTCTGGTGCCTAAGTCTTTCTTTCCTTCCTTCGAAGCTTTCTGTTGCTTGTTGTTCAGACTTTCGGCTCTTGTGCTTGTGGAAATAAAAAAGCCCCTCAGGTTGAGGGGCTTGGCAGGTGTTTACGCCTCTTGCAAGAATTGCCGCAGCACGTAGTTCAATATGCCTTTATGGCGGTAATATTCCACTTCTATTGCTGAGTCGAGGCGGCAAATCACATCAAAGGTTACAGTGTTGCCATTGCTTTTTTGCGCTTTCACGTGTAAAACCGCCTGCGGTTTGATGTTGTCATCTATGCCTTCGATACTGAATATTTCGGTGCCATCGAGACCTAAGCTTGCCGCCGATTCGCCCTCTTTGAATTGAAGCGGAAGCACCCCCATACCAATCAGATTGCTGCGGTGAATGCGTTCATAGCTTTCGGCAATCACTGCCCGGATGCCCAGCAGGTAGGTCCCTTTGGCAGCCCAGTCGCGCGAGGAGCCACTACCATATTCCTTGCCTGCCAGTATCAGCAGCGGGGTGCCGTCTGCTTGGTATTTCATTGCCGCCTCGAAGACGGTCATTTCTTCGCCTGTAGGCAGGTAGGTGGTGTAACCGCCCTCACGTTTTGCCAGCTTGTTTTTGATACGCACGTTGGCAAAAGTGCCGCGCATCATCACTTCGTGGTTGCCACGGCGCGCACCGTAGCTATTGAAGTCTTTGGGCTGCACACCTTTGGCTATCAGGTACTTGCCAGCAGGAGAGTCGGGCTTAAACGAACCGGCAGGCGATATGTGGTCGGTGGTAACGCTGTCGCCCAAATACAACAGGACGCGGGCGCCTTCCAGCGGCTTGATGGGCTCAGGCTTTTCTGGCAGGTTCGTGAAGAAGGGCGCCTCTTGGATGTAAGTAGACTGCTCGTCCCATTGATAAATCTCGCCCGAAGGTGCCGGCAGCGATTGCCACAAGTCGTCGCCTTCGAATATCTGCGTGTAGTTTCTGCGGAAGTCTTCCGGTGCGATGACCTTCTGCATCACCTCGAATATTTCTTCCTGTGTGGGCCATATGTCTTTTAAATAGACCGGTTCGAGGTTGGGGTCATAACCTAAGGGTTCATTGAGAAGGTCTATGTCTACGCGACCGGCAATAGCATAGGCAACTACCAGCATGGGCGAAGCAAGGAAGTTCATTTTTACCTGCGGATGTACCCGCGCCTCAAAATTGCGGTTGCCCGACAGCACGCTGGCAGCAATCAATTGATGCTTTTCTATGGCTTCGGCGATGGGGGCGGGCAGCGGACCACTGTTGCCGATGCAAGAGGTGCAGCCGTAGCCTACTACATGAAAACGCAGAGCTTCTAACTCTTCAAGCAAGCCAGAACGTTCCAAGTAGTCGGTAACCACCTTAGAGCCGGGCGCCAAGCTGGTTTTTACCCAAGGCTTTACACTTAAGCCGCGCTCAATGGCTTTTTTGGCGACCAAACCTGCCCCTAACATCACACTTGGGTTAGAGGTGTTGGTGCACGAGGTGATGGCAGCGATGACTATGGCGCCGTCGCTCAACAAATACTCTTCATGGTTGAGGCGGACACGCACCGTGCGTTGTTTGTTTTTTACTTCTTCCACGATTACTTCGGCATCTGTCGAACGGTTTTGTGCCTGCTCGCTAAAAGCAGTTTGGCTGCCCCCCTCGTTGAGCCATACATTCTCTTGACGCGCTTCTGGCTCTATGTAGTCGCGTTGATGCTCTTCTTTGAGCAGCTTTTTGAAGCTTTCTTTCAAGTCTTTTACCAGAATCTTGTCTTGCGGGCGCTTCGGACCCGAAACGGTGGGCTGTACGCTGCCCAAGTCCAGTTCCAGCACGTGCGAATATTCTATTGGGTCTTGGCTATTGCGCCACAGGGCATTGGCTTTGCAGTAGTCTTCTACCACGCGAATCCATTCTTCGGGGCGCCCGGTGAGCGCCATATAGTCGAGGGTGCGCTCATCTACGGGGAAGAAGGTAACGGTACACCCAAATTCAGGCGACATATTGGAGATGGTTGCGCGGTCGGGCACGGTGAGCTTGTCCAGTCCGTCGCCAAATACTTCTACAAACTTGCCTACAACCCCATATTTGCGCAGCAAGTGGGTGATGGTCAACACCAAGTCGGTAGCGGTGGTGCCTGCCGGCAATTCGCCAGTGAGCTTCAGACCGATGACCTGCGGCGTGAGGAAATAAATAGGTTGCCCCAGCAGCGCGGCTTCTGCCTCGATACCGCCTACCCCCCAGCCCAGCACACCAATGCCGTTGACCATGGGCGTGTGGGAGTCGGTGCCTACCAGCGTGTCGGGGAAAAGCACCCCCTCTTTTTCCATCACCCCTTTGGCGAGGTATTCGAGGTTCACTTGGTGGCAGATGCCCATGCCGGGAGGCACTACAGAGAAGTTTTTAAAAGCCTTTTGTGCCCATTTGAGCAACTGATAGCGTTCTTTGTTGCGCTCATATTCCAGTTCTACATTGCGGCGGAAGGCATAGCTCGTACCGAAATATTCCACCTGAATGGAGTGGTCTATGACCAAATCTACGGGAATGAGCGGATTGATTTTCTTCGGGTCTTTGCCTTTGCGCTGCATCTCGGAGCGCAAAGAAGCCAAATCTACTACTGCGGGCACACCGGTGAAGTCCTGCATTAAAACGCGTGCCGGCTTGTAAGGAATTTCCTTGTCGCTGCCCGAGGGGTGCCAGTGAAGTAAGGTGTCGAGGTGTTCGGTAGTAATGCCGAAGTTGTCGAAGTTGCGCAGGGCATTTTCCAGCAATATGCGAATGGAGTAGGGCAAACGACGTACAGAAAAGCCTTTCTCTTCTACTGCGGGCAGCGAGTAATAATTATACTTTTTGCCGCCCGATTCGAGAGAACGACTTACTTCTTGGGATAACTTTTGTAAGTCCATAGGGTTCATTTTTTTAATAATTGTTCATTCAAGCTACTGCAATAGCAAAAACAAAAATAAAAATTCTTAGAAGAGAAGCAATTTTCTGTTAAGAAAACATTAAAAAAACCGCTGTGGTTATGCAGCGGTTGAAGTTAGGAATGCATACTAAACGTATGGGGTAGAAGCCATACGGCTTTAGGAAACAATTTGCATGAACTTCATGGCAACGCCCATGTTGCCTTTTACTTTTAGCTTGCCCATCATGAAGGCGCTCATGGGGTTGAGGTCGCCATCCAGCAGCTTTTGTGCGTCTTCGGCAGAGAGTTCTACCACGCATTCGGCTTCTTTGTCTTCGTTGTGTACTTGAGGCGGGGTGGTGGTGGCATCCACATATACCACGCCGGCGTCGGTTACAAACTTGATGGTAGCCCCCAGTGAGCTGTTGTCGCCTACGAGGGTTTGCATGCGTTCGGTCAGTGTGCTTAAACTCATGGTTGTTTTTGTTTTCAGTTTTGAAGCATTCAAAAAAAGCGAAATTTTATCATTAATTCAATATTTTGTTCAAAATTTTGTCTTTATTGTCAATGTTTGTTTCCAATTTTTTGAGCCGCTGAGCGGGCTTTGGTGGTAGTGCGTCTGCTTTTTTATTTTTGACTCTTGCAGGATACATGTATGACCCTAAAAAAACACACACAGTTGTGCAAACCATAGATGTCAAAATAGAACCTTCTTGGAAAGAGGTACTCAAAGAAGAATTCAGCAAGCCCTATTTTCATGATTTGGTGCAATTTGTAAAAGAAGAATATCAAAAACATACGGTATATCCGCCCGGCAGACAGATATTTCGGGCTTTTGAAGTCTGTCCTTTCCATCATACCAAGGTGGTCATCATAGGGCAAGACCCCTACCATGGACCGGGACAAGCGCATGGTTTGGCGTTTTCGGTCAACGATGGGGTGCCCATCCCGCCTTCATTGCACAATATATTTGCCGAAGTGCAGGAAGACGTGGGGACGCCGCCGCCTGCCTCGGGCAATCTGGAGCGCTGGGCGCGGCAGGGCGTTTTGTTGCTCAATGCCATCTTGACGGTGCGGGCGCGTGAAGCCGGTTCACATCGCGGCAAAGGATGGGAACAATTTACCGATGCAGCTATACGGGCACTTTCACAGCAAAAAGAACATCTGGTATTTCTGTTGTGGGGGCGCTATGCCCAAGAAAAAGGCAAGGTGATAGACTCAACCAAGCATTTGGTACTGGAGGCGCCACATCCTTCGCCCTTGGCACGGGGCTTTCGGGGATGTCGCCATTTCAGCAAAGCCAATGCCTATTTGCAAGCACACGGAAAGGAAGCGATTGTTTGGTGAAAACCTTTCATTTGCCATTCTGTTTGTGTTTATCTTGTTATGTAGAATTTTAAAAAAAGATAACAATGGAAAATGTGGTTCTTTATGAAGTGTCGGAGCGCGTTGCCTATATCACCTTGAACCGCCCCGACAAACGCAATGCCTTGAATGATGAGATAGTAGAGGCGTTGCACGACGCTTTCCGCCGTGCCGAAGCAGACGGACAAGTGAAAGTGGTGGTTTTGCGTGCAAAAGGAAGCGTCTTTTGTGCAGGTGCCGACCTTGCCTATTTACAGCAATTGCAAAAAAACAATTACGAAGAAAATTTGGCGGACTCCTCGCGCCTGAAAGAGTTGTTTCATAAGATTTACACACTGAAGAAAGTGGTCATTGCTCAAATACAGGGACATGCCATTGCCGGTGGCTGCGGTTTGGTTACGGTCTGTGATGTTGCTTTTGCCGTGCCCGAAGCCAAGTTCGGATATACCGAGGTGAAAATAGGTTTTATTCCGGCTATCGTTTCCTTGTTCCTGTTGCGCAAGATAGGAGAGGGACGGGCAAAAGAGCTGCTGCTGTCGGGGCGTCTGATTGACGCCGAAGAAGCTTTGAGCATAGGGCTGGTGCACCGGCTTGTGGAAGCAGACCGTCTCGAAGCCGAAGTAAAAGCCTATGCTGCACAGTTGTGTGCCCAAAACTCGGCGTCTTCGATGGAACTGAGCAAGCGCATCATTGCCGAAATACAGGAACGTACCCTCGAGCAGGGTTTGCAGTATGCCGCACAAATGAATGCTATGGCACGCGAAACCGAAGATTGCCGCCGCGGCATTGCTGCTTTTCTTGAAAAAAAAACTTTGGAGTGGTAGTCTTCAAATAGCCACTTGGGCTTTCGCATGCAAAATCGTAGATTTGGAGTTTGTTTGTAAAATGCCTAAATTTCAACTCGTTACAAGACAAATTGAATGGAAGCAAATAAAATAGATGCACGTTGGTTGGAACCGCTGAAAACCGGAGAAAAAGCGTGGATTTTTCATCCCGAGTTTGAGCCGGAAGATGACGGGCTCTACGCCCATGTGCTTTTTTTGCGGTATGATGGAGAAGGCAAACAATGGCTTTGTGATGCTGTGATTCATACTTTGGCTACCCTCTACCACTATGAGCTGCACGAAGAAGCCGGCATGCGCTTGAAAGCCCTCTTGCCTGCTTGGCAAGGATGGGAAACAGTGCATGAGCTGCCCGAAGCCATGCAAGCCAAAGCGCAGGCACTGTATGAAGAGATAGTGCAGGAGCTTATCGAGGAAGGAGAAGTGAAAGTGCAGGAAACTGTGGAAGTTTATCGTGATGAAGAGAACTGCTTGGAAGAAATCGACGTATACTTAAATAAGGAAGCTATCGATGCCTCTACCATCAATTGGTTTGTGAAGGCATATCAGAAACAGTCGGTATCCTTGGACCCCGACTTTTATAGCTTCGAAGAGGAAATAGAATAAAACGAAGCAGTTTATGTGGAAATTTAGGCATATTCGTTCCAAGTTATGGCTAAGTGCGTCGCTGCTCTTGCTTTTGGGCATGGCAGTGGGGGGTGCTGCCTTCTTCTATGTGCGATATATTGCACAATATGACAATTACCGTAGCGAAAGCGAGCAGTTGAATGCACAGGTGCACAGGGCTTATGCACTCTTGCAAACCTTTTTAGAAGTAGAGCAGCGCAACGAACACTACATGGAGACCGGCAAAAGCCGTGTGCTTTTTGAATACGAAAAGGTAAAGCAAGAAGGCAACCAATTGCTTGCCCGCTTGGCTCAACAAGAGGGGGTGTATCATGAGCGTATGGCAGTAGAGTTGGGCGTGGATTCTCTGCTGGAAAGAATGACCAAAGAGTGGCGAGCGTTTGACAAGACCTTTGTACGCTTGCAGGAACGCGTCAAAGAAAGGGGGTATGTTGCAAGTGGTGCGATGGGGCAAATGCATATTGCCGCACGTAAGCTCAACTTGATTTTGAAAAAGCAGGACACCCTTGCTTTGCCACTTTTTGAAAAGATGCGCCGCTATGAAAAAGACTTCTTCTTGAAGAAAGACGCCCGTTTGATACGCAGGGTGGAAAAAGCAGCACAGGAGTTGGAAGCCGCTCTTCCAGCATCTATGAGCCCGGTGTTGCGCCTTACTGTTAAAGACCACCTCAACGACTATTTGCAGGCTTTCAATAGGGTTGTGGCTTTGGAAAAACAAATAGGGCTGAACGAAGACAGCGGTTTGCGTGCCGAAGCCAAGCAACATATGATACAACTACATAATGACAGCCGTTTGCTTGCCGAAAGCACGGCTCGTCATATAGATACCTTGTGGTGGCGTGCCAAACTTATTTTTGCCTCTGTTCTGTTGATACTCTTGCTGGTGGGGGTTGGCGTGGCGCTCTATCAGCACTATGCTGTGGCGCGTCCTATCGGTCGTCTCAACAAGCTCACCACCGCTGTTACAGAAAACATCAACAACGAAGAAGCCGCGCAAGCACTGGCTGAATTTGACGATGAAACCGAAGTAGGCGATATAGCCAGAAATTTCAGCGTTATGGTTACCAAGCTGAAAGCAAGCGTGGAAGAAACCAAAACGCGCGACGAAAAACTGGCAGAATACATACGGGAAGAAGCCAAGCGCAAATGGGCTGCCGAAGGCTTGGCTATCTTTGGCGAGATATTGCGTTCCAATTACAACGACCTCGAGCGTCAGTCGTATGAAATCATTTCTACTTTGGTAGAGTATACCGAATGTCAGATGGGCGCCCTCTTCATTGTAGAAGACGATGAGGAGCCGCCTTACCTGGAGCTCAAAGCCAGCTATGCCTACGGACGCCCCAAATACCTCAAGAAAAAAGTGGCTTGGGGAGAAGGCATCGTAGGGGCGGCTTGGCGCGAAGGGGATAAAATAAGTCTGACCGACATCCCCGAGGATTATCCCAAAGTAATTACCGGCTCGTTGATTGAAGGCAAACCCAAGCATGTACTGGTCGTACCGCTGCAAAGTGATACCACCGGCATCGTAGGGGTGATAGAGTTGGCATCGATTCGTTTGATAGAAGAAGATAAGATTGATTTTATAGAGCGTTTGTCGAGTCGTATTGCTTCCACCATAGCCGCAGTGCGTGCCAACGAGCGCAACGCCAAACTGCTGGAAGCTTCGCGCAAATACGCCGAAGAGCTCAAGAACAAAGAGAAGGAGCTGGAAGTGAAGGTACAACAATACGACCAATGGATACGCGAGCTCGAGAAAAAGCTCAATGCCATTGCCGAAGAAGCGCATATTTACCGCAGCATCATCAATCGTATCTACGAGGGCATCATTTTGACCAACGAGCGTTTCATCATTACCAAAGTGAACCGCTATGTGTTGAAGCGCTTTGGCTACCGCCGCACAGAGCTGGAAGGACAACCCGTAGATATTCTCATAGAAACCAATTACAACAACATCATAGACCTGCGGCATCGTCGTTTTCAGCTGAATTACAAGTCCTTTACTCAAAATGTTACGGGCAAAGTGATTGATTCGGAAGGCAAGATGCATCCTGTACAGATGATGGCAGGCAAGCTGGAAATCGATACGAAAATAGTGTATGTTTTCTTGTTCAATGAAGTGCCTGTGGGCGAAGAAGAAAATATAAACATCACCTTTATTGATGACGACAGCACCGATAACGATGATGCCATTCGCATATGAGCTTTTTTACTGGCTCTTTACCAAAAACGCAGAGTAAGAAACATCTACTCTGCGTTTTATTATTAAATTTGTGAGCTCATTAAACGTAAAGCCATAACAGACAAGAATTCTATGGAGTTAAAAGAAATTGCTTGCGTAACCGGAAAACCCGGGCTTTACCGTGTGTTGAAGCCCATGCGTAATGGTATTTTGGTGGAAAGCCTTGATGCCCAAAAGAAGAAATTGCCTTTGGGGGCATCTGCCAAGGTAGCTATTTTACAAGAGATTACTTTCTACACCGATGACGCTGAAGGAGCTTATCCTTTGGTAGAGGTTCTTTATACCATGAAAGAGAAATACGGAGCACAACTGCCTGTGCATCACAAAGAAAGCAGTGACGAAGAAGTAATGGCTTTCTTTGCCGAGGTGCTGCCGCAGTATAGCCGCGAGCGTGTCTTTGCTTCCGACGTGCGCAAGTTGCTGAAATGGTACGAAATACTCTTGAAAGAAGTTCCTTCGGTGTTGGAGCGCCCGAAACAAGAAAGTGCCCAAGAAGAAGAGAACTCAGAGGAAAACGAAGAAAAGCCCAAGCGCAAGCGCAGCACCAACAAGGCAAAGGCTGCTAAAGCGGACGAACCCGCAGCAGAAGAAGCGTTAGCCGAAGAAGCACAGCCCAAGAAAAAAGCTACCCGCAAACGCACT
Organism: Thermonema lapsum; assembly: GCF_011761635.1. Lineage (NCBI taxonomy): Bacteria > Pseudomonadati > Bacteroidota > Cytophagia > Cytophagales > Thermonemataceae > Thermonema > Thermonema lapsum. Next base: position 344,671 of record NZ_JAASRN010000002.1, on the reverse strand, counting down.
GTAAAAAATAAATCGGAAGGAAACGAAGAATAAAACGGCATTAAAAACAGAAAGACAAAAGGAAGGACTACCCCTTCCTTTTGTTGTGCCTGTAAAACAGAAGACCAGCTTTGAAAGAACAAAGCCTTCTGCTCAATACCATATTAAGTGGCTGACACTGGCGATTTGAATCGAGCGACAAAGCTTTTACACAGTGCCGGAAAGTCTTTTTCTTGTGCCCCGTCGAGTGCTTCGATGAAAGCCGAACCCACAATGGCACCTTGCGTATAGCGGCAAGCCAGTTCAAAACCGGCTTTGTCTTTGATGCCAAAGCCCACCATCGTAGGCGATTTCAGTCCCATAGAAGCGACTCGTTGCAAATAGGCTTGGGTTTGGCTTTGGGCGGCGTCTTTGGTGCCAGTAGTGCTGGCACTCGATACTAAGTAAATGAAAGCCGTGCTTAACTCATCTATTTTGCGTATGCGTGCTTCGGGGGTTTGGGGAGTAACCAAAAAAACCGCTGCCAAGTGATGTTTTTCAAACAGCGTTTTGAACTCGCGCTCATACTCATCAAGGGGCAGGTCGGGTAAAATCAGTCCGTCAATGCCTACTTTTTCGCAATCGGCACAAAAACGCTCTATACCATACTGCATGACGGGGTTAAGATATCCCATCAATAAAACAGGCAGCTGTATGTGCTCACGCATGCCGGCAAGCTGTTCAAATAGCAGGGCTATGGTCATACCATTGTTGAGTGCGCGGGTGCTGCTGGCTTGTATTATTGGACCGTCGGCTAAGGGGTCGGAAAAAGGCATGCCTATCTCTATCATATCTGCCCCTGCGTGTTGCAGGGCATCTAACAGCGGGCGGGTACTGTTCAGTGTCGGATAACCGGCTGTAAAATATACATTCAGCAAGTTGCCTTGCTTTTTTAAAAACACTTCTTTCAGGCGATTCATAGCTGTGTTGATGTTTTGGTTTATTTTTTCAAAAAGCGTTGCAGTTGTTTTTGAAGGCTCAAACACATATCTCTTAGTTCCTCGCTTTGTGTGGTAGGCATGGGCACCTCGCGGCTGACGAACAGCACTACCTGCCACACCTCGAATAACTCGCGTAAGTTGAAACGCATGCCTTCCCATTCGCCATCCAGCATGAGCAGGTATCCTTTGTCGCGCAGTCGGTTTTCTATGCGTCCGTAAATCAAGCCATGGCGCTGCGTAAGCAGCAGACAGGGGCTTTGGTCTTGTAGTCGGTACCAGTTGCGTACATACTCGCCCACAAACAATGCGTTCTTAAAGCCCATCTCTTCGGTGCTTTCAAAGGCACGGTATTGCTTGCCCCTGTCCAGCAGGCTGATTTGTATTTTGGGTAGCGCCTGTACAAAGTCGTTGTCATCGAAATAGGCGAGATAGTCGGGCAGCTGACGGCTGCGCACCAGCGGTATGTCGGCAGAGGTGCTGACCGGACTCTCTTTGAACAGCTCGTCTAAGGTAGGATAACGCTCGCTGTGGCTTTTAGAAGAAGGCTTGTTTCTTTTCTCAAAAGGCGGGTTGTCTTCTTCCGGCTCGTCGTCAAACAAATATTTACTGCTGTGCTCTTTATTTGCACGCTTGGCAGAGGGGGCGCTGCTGCTGTGGAATTCGTCTTCATCACTGTCTTCTTCTATCCATTGCGCTTCATCCTCTGCTTCTGTAGGCTCTTCTTCTTCATCTTCTTCAAAAAGAGGAGTAGTAGGCGTATCCTCTTTGGGGATGCCTTCGGGCACCACACTTGCCGCATGTTTCACTTTTGCCAAATCTATGGTGATGAGCTCATCCACACTGATGTCAAAAAGACGGGCAAAGCGCACCAGATTCTTTAAGTTGGGCGCTGCACGCCCGTCTTCATAAGCTGCCAGCAGTGAGCGCTTGATGCCTATGGCTTGAGCAAGACGCTCTTGGGTATAGCCATGCAGACGGCGTAAGTAGCGTATGTTTTGACTTACTAAGGTCATCATCTTAACAGGTCTTTCACAAATATAACCAGACAGGCGACTTTTTGAAAATGCTGCCGCAAAGAAATGTCGACTTGTGTACTTTTAGTAAAAAAAAACACATCGTAAGTATTGATTCTTTTTTTTTTTTTGCTTTGCATGTCGGTTGTTGATAAAGGAAAGCTTTCCGCTGCGCAGTTCAACGACCATTTCCGTTTCCCGGAAAGGGCACCTGTCCCATGGTGTGAATGGGGATGATAATTGTAATTTAAACCACTAGAAGAAGATGAAAAAGGTACGTCTAAATCATGTAGTAACTTTCTTAGTAGTAATTTTGGGCAGCATGTTTTTGCTGTATGCATGCAATCAACAAGAGCACGTTGCACCGGCTGACTCGCCAGATGCCTCTGCTATGCAAATAGCGGAAGTGTTGGAAACACTGGGCGAGAGCAAAGTGATGTTCATTGGCTTCCAACAAGGCAAACCGCAATACGCAATAGAAGAAGATGGCTTTGTGGTTGGTTTTGCACTGGCTGAGTTGGAAAGCCAGGCAGAGGAAGGAAAGGCAGTATGTAGAGATAGGAATGCTATCGATTTTGCCCTGTGTGTGAAAAAATATATAGAAAAAACAGGTGGTTGCGTAACTATTGGGTATGTGGGTGGAACATGGGTAGCAGTGACTATCGCTTGTCCACCTGAGTTGGCAGATTAAAAACCGAAATAGTCGATAGCCCCCTAAGGTTTAGCATGTCTTAGGGGGCTGCTTGTAGAACAGCAAGAGGTGTTTGGTTTTGAGTGGCTGCTGTGGTCGGTGCATTCAGTGAAGCGGGGGCACCGCCTGGCGAGCGGAACGAGTGATGTGCTTTGTGCTTTGCTGTTCGCATGGTTTTTTTATTTTGACACATCTAAAAGCAAAGGAAGACGCCCTGCGCAGGGCAGCTTCAAAGTGAAATATGCTTTTTGCTCCAGAGTTTTATACGTAGCTACAAAAACAAGCACTTTCATAATTTGTGTGGTAATGTTTCTGTTGAAGCGAAATGATTGCATAATCAAGAACATAAACAGGGTGAAAGGCAGCATTTGCCTTTCAGCGCTCTTTTGCTTTTATGCGTTGGTAGGGCAGGCGCAGCAGCTGGTTCTGGAAGGGTGGGTGCGCGACAGCCTGCAACGCCCCGTAGCTTCGGCTTTTGTGTCTTTGGTCGATAGTAGCTTACAGCTGCATGCTCAGCAAGTTACAGACGAGAAGGGGTATTTCCGTATGGCGGGCAACTATCCGCTGCCTGCCATTTTGATTATAGAGGCACTGGGCTTCCAAGAAAAACGCCTCAACATTGACAAACAGGAAACTTCGCTGCTTCGTCTGGGTAATATCGTGTTGCAGCCTTTTGAGATGAACATAGAGCAGGTAGTCATCAAAGGGCAGCGATATGAAATCAAAGAAAATGGCGACAGCACCATCTACAAAGCAGATGACTTCTTGCAAGGCAACGAACGCAATGTGGAAGATGCCTTGAAGCGCTTGCCCGGGGTAGAAGTAAATAAAGATGGGGTCATTTACTTTCGTGGTAAGAGGGTATCGAAGGTGATGCTCGAAGACGACGACCTCACCGGTTCAAACTATAGCCTGCTTACTCGCAATCTATCTGCCGATTTGTTAGAGGAGTTTCACTTCGTGGACCACTACGAAGACAATCCTGCGCTGCGTGGCTTGAAGAAAAGCAACGAGCTGATTTTGAACTTAAAAGTAAAGAAGAACCGTTTTAGCAAGTTCATAGGCTCTGTCAGCCTTGCCTCTGGTGCCGAGCTGAGTGGTGAGTCAGGCACTTGGTATCGCGAACTGTCTTCTTCTTTGCTATACCTATGGGCGAAAGGTCAAAGCCCCGAAGAAGTCAAAGAAAAACAGCGGGTGAATAAGCTGGTGAGCCTGAACAAGCACAACAACACGGGTGATGACCTGATGGGGCGTTACAGTTTTGACCCTTTTGGCGGCAACCCCTTTCACTTTGGAGATGTGCGCAATGGCTATCTCAACGATTTCTATCTTCAATTGCCGGGAGCCATGCAGCAGCAACGCAGCTTGTTCAACAACGGCTTGAAGTCATTGAATACACTGATATTCCGCCCTATGGAACAATGGAAGACTACGGCTACTGTGCTGTATTACGAAGACCGGGTGCGGCAGGCTTACAGCGAAAATTATCGTTACGAGACGGGCGGAGTTGCCTTTACGCGTGCTTATGAGCGTGCCGAGCAGCTGCAAGAATGGATGGGAGGGCTACGCCTGAGACAGTTTATAGAGTTAAGTCAATCGGCGAATGTAGAATTGAATAATGTGTGGCAATACGACAACCGCCCTTTTTCTCAAAACAACCGCACGTTTATAGATGCGGTGCTGAGCGACCGCCTGCTGCAAGCACAACGGCGATACTATTTCGCACAGGACCATGAAATAAAGTTTATCAAGCGGTGGAGTGGGCAGCATGCCTGGGTGGTCTCTGCTTACTATCATGCCGATTCCTTGCGTGAGGCATTGAACGCCGATATGTTAACAGACCGTTATTCTGCTTTTTTTTCTTTGAACTTCCCTGCCAATGGCTTACAACAAGAGGTGAACAGTTATTTTGAACGTTGGGGGGCGCACTTGCAGGGAGTGTATCGCCTAAGCCCACGCAGCTACTGGGAGTATGCCCTGCATTATGCGGGGCGACAGGAGCGCCTGCAGGGAAGCACCATCGTAGGCGGCAACAACAATGAGCAGTTTGTGCCTGAGGGTTTCGGTAGCCCGCAGCGCTTAAAAGTGCAAGAGGGGGGCGTATCTTTACAGCACCATTACGCCCTTACCAAACCCTTACTTTGGGTAAGTAACTTGCACCTTAGCTATGCAGACGTAACGCGCAGGCAGGCAGATGCAGCAGAAAATCCTTCGTATTGGTTGGTTAACGCTACCACCGGACTCACATATGAGAAAAAAGAGAAGGAGACGGCTTCTACTTGGTCGCTTACTTACAACTACAGCACCCGCTTGCCCGATTTGCGTACGGTGCACAACATGCTTTTTTTTCAAAACTTCGACCGTATCAACACCGGAGCCGATAGCTTGGTAGTTCTGCAAAGCCACAATGTACAGCTTGGTTTCAGGCTTAACCATAGCTTTGCTTCTTCCTTGCAGTGGGAGGTGTACTATACCCATAATGTCCCGGCGACTTCTATCCGCTTTCGATTGGCACCACTGCTCGATTACACTCAAAGCTTCTGGGTAGGCAACATCAGCACACTGGGGCAAAGCGTCGCATGGGATTTCCCCTTGTTCTTTATTTATTCTAAAATACAGCTGCGACTCGATGCATCACGCACAAGCAGCTTGAACGAAGGCATAGGCGTGGGGGAGCGGCGGTTCGTGGTGAACACATGGCAGCCGGTTGCTAAAATAGAATCCCGCTTTTTTGGATGGTTTAACTATACTTTGAGCGTGGCGATGATACAAAATCTTACTTCGGTGGAAGAAGCAACCAATCGTCTCTCTTTTGAAAACCGATACTTCGATACCCGTTTGAATTTTTCTCTGCGCTTTTGGGAACAGCGCCTTCAGTGGAGTATTAAAAACCAGCTGCTTTATTTGCCCGCTCAGAGGCAAACCTATCATTTCCTCGATACAGAGCTTTCGGTCGATTGGCACCATAAGAGACGTTTCCCTATATTCATACGAGCCTATAACCTCACCAACCAACAGCTGTTTCAAATCAATAACTCAAACGATGTGTCGAACAGCACGCAAAACTTTGCTTTGCTGCCACGCTATGTGCTGCTGGGGTGTCGTTTGTCTTGGTAAACAAAGAAAAGTGCTACCTTAAATTCAGAAAAGATATGAATGCAAAACAAAAAACAATCTTGTATTGGTGTAGTCTTTGGTTTTGTTTCCTTTGCACTACTGCCCGTGCACAGCTCACACATGTCCGCTATTTGGTAATTGAAGACTGGCGGTGGAAAGACAGCCTGCATTTTCCCGAAGCTACACAGAAAAATGCGTGGTATGCAGACTTGTATTTTGACCAAAACGCTTCGTTTTATGTGGAAAAAGCCGAGCCTGCTTCCGAAGAGGAGACTATGCAGTGGATAATCAAACAAATGGAAGGAGCATCTGATGAAGGCAAAGTGACTATCAACGCTCAAAATATGCCGTTTCGTTTGGATGCATGGGAGTACTACTTTTACAATGAATGCCATGGCGGGAATGAAGCTTGGGAGTGGGTGGCAAGTAGTTCTATGGGCTATCAAGAAAATTGCGATGCCTTGAAAATAGAGTGGGCACCTCAGCCGGCAGAAAAGCGCAACATATCGGGTGTCGATTGTAAGAAGGCAACGGGGACTTTCCGGGGACGGCAATATGTAGTATGGTATGCACCTTCCATACCTTATGCCTATGGTCCATGGAAGCTTAGGGGGCTTCCGGGCTTGGTATTGGAAGCGTACGAGCAGAATAGACGCTTGGTCTTTCAATTGGTGGGGGTCGAATACCTGCAAGAGGCGCAGTTGAAAGAAAGGGTGGCACAGGTTAAGCAAAAAATAAAGCATGCTTCATATTACGCGACGCGTAAAGATTTTTTGAAAAAGCGGATAGAAGAGGAAAACCGCAAACGGAGGATGGTGAAAGAGGCTTCTTCGCCCTTTACCTTGCAAGAAGCTTCCAAAGTGTGGCGGGAGCTTGATTATTGGAAGTAGCCTTCAGTGTTTTCTGTGTTGAAAAGGAGCGCAAGTTTTATTGTGCTCCTTTTCAATATCCTGCTCGATTTTCTTGCTGCCTTTTAGCACCTTGTGCCTGACATGACCAAGTCGCTCGCTCTTGGATTGGGCGCTCTTGAGAATATGCTTGCATGGGCTGATTTTTTGAAAATTGAAATAAAAATGCTTTGGCTGTAATGTTGGGGGTGTCTAAGCTTCAAAATACTGTGAAGCCCTATGTTTTTCAAGTGCTTGGTTTAAGTTCATCAGGGTATTGTACTCTTCTTTTGTTTTGCTTTAAGGTCAAAAAAGCGTAGGTGCGACCTGACCAAAAAGACTTCTATGCTGCCTGCTTATATAACTTCGACGGTTTGCCCTTGACCGCCGGTGTGCAGCTTGCTGCATCCGGCTTTTTGTTTACCCAATTGGTAGTGCCCCGAAATGCTTTTATATTTGTGTGCCAAAACCATTCAACAAACATGTATTCAGGAAAGAAAGTAGCTGTTGTTTTGCCTGCTTACAACGCAGCCCGTACTTTAGAAAGAACCTATCGGGAAATCCCTTTCGATATTGTCGATGAAGTGATATTGGTCGATGACGCCAGCTCGGACGATACCTTTGATTTGGCACGCAAGCTGGGTATTCGTCATGTGATACGGCACGAGCAGAATAAAGGCTATGGCGGTAACCAAAAGACCTGCTATAAAACCGCCCTTGAGCTGGGTGCCGACATTGTAGTAATGCTGCATCCCGATTATCAATACACGCCCAAGCTGATTACTGCCATGGTGTCTATCATAGGCGAGGAGGTGTATCCGGTAGTATTTGCGTCGCGTATTTTGGGCAAAGGAGCTTTGAAGGGCGGCATGCCTGTGTATAAATACATAGCCAACCGTGCGCTTACGCTCTTTCAGAACTTATTGCTGAACCAAAAGCTGTCGGAATACCACACGGGCTACCGGGCATTCTCGGCACAGGTGCTGCGCAGCATCGACTTCGAACAAAACTCTGACGATTTCATTTTTGACAACGAAATCATAGCACAGATATTCAACGCGGGTTATGAAATCGCCGAAGTAACCTGCCCCACGCGCTATTTTGAAGAGGCTTCTTCTATCAATTTCAAGCGGAGCGTGATTTATGGTTTGGGTGTGTTGCGCGTGTCGTTGCGTTATCGCTTGCATCGTTGGGGTATATGGTCTTGGAAACTGCTTCAAAACAACCCATCCACAACAAAACAAAAGCCATGATAAAGCGCATCTTCGATAAAGACTATCCCTACCATTGGCTCATCTTGATGCTTTCCGGGATGGTCTTTTTCTTTCCCTTCTTGGGGAAAGTACACCTGTTCGACTGGGACGAAATTAACTTTGCCGAGTCGGCGCGGGAAATGCTGGTTACAGGCAATTATACGCGTGTACAAATCAACTTTGAACCTTTTTGGGAAAAGCCGCCCTTTTTCTTTTGGTTGCAGGTGCTCAGTATGAAGGTCTTTGGCGTGAACGAATGGGCAGCCCGCTTTCCCAATGCCGTTTTTGGGGTGATTACCTTGCTTACTTTTTATTTCATTGGCAAACGCCACTATGACGGTCGCTTTGGTTTTATCTGGGGCTTGTGTTACTTGGGCTCTTTTTTGCCGCATTTCTACTTTAAGTCAGCCATCATAGACCCCGTGTTCAACTATTTTATTTTTTTGGGAGTATATGGGCTGGCGCGTGCCGTGGCGGCTTACAAAACGCCCTTCGCTTTGAAGTGGGCTACGGTGGCAGGAGCATTTACCGGCATGGCTATCCTTACCAAAGGACCTGTGGGGTTGTTGATGGTAGGGCTTAGTTTCTTGGTTTTTTGGGCGTGGCATGGTTTTCGTCGCGTAGCACGTTTCATAGATGTATTCGCCTTTGCCTTTGCTGCTTTTGTTACTTCCTTTGCTTGGTACGGGCTGGAGTTGATTCAGCACGGCACTTGGTTCATCGAAGAGTTTATTCGCTATCACATACGCCTGCTGACCACCCCCGATGCAGGGCATGAACAGCCCTTTTTCTATCATTTTGTGGTTGTATTCTTGGGCTGTTTCCCTATGTCTGTGTTGGCACTGCCCGCTTTTGGCAAGCAAGAACAGCACCCCGACCCCTTGCATCTGCGCCGTTGGATGTTGGGGCTCTTTTGGGTGGTCATGATTGTATTTACTTTGGTGAAAACCAAAATTGTGCATTATTCTTCACTTGCTTATTTCCCGCTTTCCTTTTTGGCAGCATATGTGGTCTATTGGCACATGGAAGAGCAAGCGCCCTTGCCTCTCTATGTGCGCCGGCTATTGCTGGTAGTAGGCACTGTGTTTGGGCTCTTGCTTACGGCATTGCCGCTTTTTGCTTATTTCAAGGAGTCGTTCTACGCTTTTATCAAAGACCCCTTTGCGGTGGCTTGTTTGCAGGTGGAGGTGCCCTGGGGGGGCTGGGAGTTCCTCATGGGCTTGCTTTATGTGGTGTTGGCATCGGTGGGTATCTACTGGATATGGCAACACCGCCTGCGTGCCGGCTTGCTGTGGCTTTGCTATGCTACGGCAGTGTGTCTGATGGGCTACTTGGTGGTAATAGTGCCCAAGATAGAAGCCTATTCTCAGCGACCGGCTATTGAGTTTTACAAAAGCCTGCAAGGAAAGGACGTGTATGTGCGCCCGGTAGGCTTTAAGAGCTATGCCCACTATTTCTATGCCCGCATGCAACCACAAGCCAATCCCAAAAGCAAAGACGAGTTGTGGTTGTTGCAGGCAGACATAGACAAGCCTGCTTACTTTGTGGTAAAAGCCAATCAAAAAGACCGCATGGCACCTTATGCCGATGTGAAACTAATAGGTGAAAAAGGCGGTTTTGCTTTTTTTGTTCGAGAACCTAAAAAATAAAGCGAAGGGATGTATTCACTGGTTCGCCGTTTGCTTTTCTTACTGCCTGCCGAGCAGGCACACCATTTTACCTTTGTCTGTTTGCGCCTGTTGATGCGTCTGCCCTTTGTCAAATCCTTGTGTAAGAGGCTTTTTGTGGTAGAAGACCCGCGTTTGGAACGTGCATATTGGGGCATTCGTTTTCGCAATCCCATAGGCTTGGCGGCAGGCTTCGATAAAAACGCCCTTCTGCTGGATGTATGGGAATACTTTGGTTTTGGTTTTGTAGAGATAGGCACCGTTACGCCACGCCCACAGGCGGGCAATCCCCGTCCCCGTCTTTTCCGCCTTGTGAGCGACCGAGCCCTCATCAACCGCATGGGCTTCAACAACGATGGGGTAGATGCCATCGTGGAGCGTCTGAAAAAACGTAAATCGAACATAGTAATAGGCGGCAACATAGGCAAAAACAAAAACACCCCCAACGAACGTGCTGCCGAAGACTACGTAATGTGCTTTGAAAAGCTTTTTGATTATGTAGATTACTTTGTGGTAAATGTGAGCTCGCCTAACACACCCAACCTGCGGGAACTACAAGAAAGAGAGCCCTTGAAACAACTCTTGGGGGAGCTACAGCGTCGCAATGTGGCTAAGCCGCAGCCTAAACCCATCTTATTGAAGATATCTCCTGACTTGAATGAAGAACAACTGAAAGATGTGATTGAGATAGTCAAACAAACGGGCATTGCCGGCATCATAGCCACCAACACCACCATTGACAGGCAAGGGCTGCGTACGCCACAAGAGGAAGTAGAGACCCTCGGGGCAGGAGGTTTAAGTGGCGCGCCTTTGAAAGGGCGCTCCTGTGAAGTGCTGCAGCTGCTACGAAAATATGCGGGCAATGGCTTTCCTATTGTTTCGGTGGGGGGGCTCATGGAACCCGCCGACGTATGCCGCCGCTTGCGTTCGGGTGCCGACCTTGTGCAGCTTTATACTGGCTTTGTTTATGCTGGTCCGGCTTTGGTGAAGCGTAGCCTCAAACAGCTGCTTCGTGAAGAAAATTGAAAGGATTTCGTTAAATTAGCTTTTGCAAAACATGCCTGCTTCTTGACGCTATGACTAAAAATACACCTAAGAATACCCCTAAAAACGAGCCGCTGCGCAAAGCCAAAAGGCGTATAGGATGGCTGAAAGACAGACGTTTGCAACTAACGCTTGGCTTTGCTTTATTTTTTGCTGCTTTTTATTTACTCTTGGCGTTTACGTCTTACTTGTTCACTGCCAAGGCAGACCAAAGCGTAGTGGAGGCAATCGACAACACCGGTGTTATTGAAGCTGGCGATGAAGTAGAAAACTGGCTGGGCATCTATGGGGCGCTGCTCTCTTACCGCTTTATCTTTCGTTGGATGGGGTTAGGCGCTTTTTTTCTCGTGCCTCTGCTGTTGCATACCGCTGTGGACCTGATATTCCGTGTGCGCCTGTTCGCCTTCAAACGTACATTCTTACTTTTTCTCTTTTTGGCTTTTTGGTTTAGCTATCTTTTAGGATACTTGGCAGTAACTCTGCCCGAGGGTAACTATTTTACTTTGATTGCCGGCGGTGTAGGCTACGAGTTGGCACGCTGGACTCACGCCCTCATCGGATGGGGCACCCCCTTATGGCTGGCACTCTGTTTTATTGTGTTTGCCATCTACTTCTGGAATATCACAAGCGTGGATTGGAAACGGTGGCGCATTGTGAAACGTATGGTTGATGCTCAAACCACGCACCCCGTGCCACCGCCAACCCCTTCTCTGAACGATAGTGAAGAGGAAGAGGAAGAAGAAGTCGATAAGGAGGAAGCAGAAGTGAGCCGCCTGCTTTATGAAGATGAAAAAAAGATAGAGGAGGAAATCGAAAAAATGGGCATTAAGCTGCTGCGTATTGGAGAAGAGGAAGAAGAGGAGCACGAAGAAAGCAACGAGATAAGTAACACAACCGATGCTCAAAGCCTCCGTGCGGTAGTAGATGAAGAAGATGATGATGATGCTAATAACAAAGAAGAGAGAGCAGACGAAGCTACATCTATTGCCCTCTCTGTTGATGAAACTCAGAAAAAGCAAGCTTCAAAAGATACGCCTCTTACTGTAGAGGTAGTCAATACTACAAAGGCGCCGTCTGTGTCATCGGTAGTGAATGATGTAGCCAGTGACATAGAGGACGAAGAAGCGGAAGCTGTACCGGCAGTAGGCAGCTTAGATTTCGCCTATGACCCTCGCCTGGAGCTGTCGCGCTATCAAATGCCGCCCACCTCTTTGCTCGATGCAGCACCTGCCGAAAGTGTGCAAGTAACACGCGAAGAGCTGGAAGCCAACAAAGACAAGATAGTGGAAACCCTCGGGCACTATGGCATCGGCATCGAGTCTATCAAGGCGACCATCGGTCCTACGGTTACGCTCTATGAGTTGGTGCCCAAAGCAGGGGTGCGTATTTCTAAAATCAAAAGTCTTGAAGACGACATTGCATTGAGTCTTTCTGCTTTGGGCATTCGCATCATTGCGCCCATCCCTGGTAAAGGAACCATAGGGATTGAAGTACCCAACAAAAAACGTGAGTTGGTGGCATTGCGCCCCATTTTAGAGAGCGAGCAATTCCGCAATACCAAATATGCCCTGCCCATTGCTTTTGGTAAAACCGTAACCAATGAGATATTCATGGTTGACCTTGCCAAGATGCCGCATCTGCTCATTGCAGGGGCGACAGGACAAGGTAAGTCGGTAGGCTTGAATGTAATTTTGGCTTCTTTGCTTTACAAAAAGCACCCTGCCGAATTGAAGTTTGTGCTGGTGGACCCCAAGAAGGTGGAGCTTACCTTATACAATAAAATAGAGCGCCATTTTCTTGCCAAACTGCCCAACGAGGAAGAAGCTATCATCACCGACACATCTAAGGTCATCAACACACTCTACTCGTTGTGTATCGAGATGGATACACGCTATGACCTGCTCAAGAAAGCAGGCTGCCGCAATATCAAAGAATACAATAAAAAATTTTTGGAGCGACGGCTCAACCCCGAAAATGGGCACCGTTTCATGCCCTATATCGTACTCATCATCGATGAGCTGGCAGATTTGATGATGACCGCAGGCAAAGAAGTAGAGCAGCCCATCGCCCGTTTGGCGCAGTTGGCACGTGCCATCGGCATTCACTTGGTGGTGGCTACCCAACGCCCCTCGGTCAACGTCATTACCGGCATCATCAAAGCCAATTTCCCGGCACGCCTTTCTTTCCGGGTAACATCCAAAGTGGACTCGCGCACCATCTTGGATACGGGTGGCGCCGAACAACTGGTTGGTATGGGGGATATGCTCTTTTCTATGGGAGCAGACTTGGTGCGTGTGCAGTGCGCCTTCATCGATACGCATGAAGTGGAAGCCCTTTGCAACTTTATTGGTGAGCAGAGAGGCTATGCTTCGGCTTACCTATTGCCTGAATACGTGGGCGAGTCGGGTGAAAACGAAGTCGGAGAGGTGGACTTGTCTGAACGCGATGCCTTCTTCGAAGAAGCAGCCCGTATTGTAGTGATGCACCAGCAAGGAAGCACTTCGCTTTTGCAGCGCCGCCTGAAAATAGGTTACAACCGTGCCGGGCGCATCATCGACCAACTCGAGCAAGCCGGCATTGTAGGACCCTTTGAAGGAAGCAAGGCGCGCGAGGTGCTCATCCCCGATGAGTATGCTTTGGAACAGTTATTGAATGAACTAAACAAAAAACATGCTTGACCTTGTAAAAAGTGAAAATAAAAAGCAATGAGAATCATGAAAAAACGCCTATTCCTGTGCCTTGTCTTGCTTATAGCCCGAATTGGCTATGCACAAACTTCATACGAGCAAAAAGCAGCAGAAATTCTGCAAAAGGTAGAAAAAAAATATAAGAGCGTAGAAGCATTGCGTGCTTATTTTACCTATGAAATGCGCAATTCTATACACAACGTATATGAAAAAACCGAAGGAACATTCGTAATGAAAGGCAACAAATATCGTTTGATTTTGCCTGAGCAAGAAGTCATTAACAACGGAAGCACTCTTTGGACATACCTCAAACAAACCAACGAGGTGAATATCTCTAACTATGAACCCGACGAGGCGGAAATCACACCCGATAAAATTTTTACCCTATACAAGCGCGATTACAAATACATCTGGGTAGAACGTGTTGCCGAGCGGGGCAAAATATACGATGTGATTGATTTGCAGCCGATTGACCGCAACAAAAACCATTTTAAAATCCGTTTGCATATAAATGAAGCTTCGAATTCTATCAAGAGCTTCGAAATATTCGAAAAAAATCAAAACCGCTATAAATATACTTTTACACGTCTGGAGTTCAATGTGAAGGTGGACGACAAGTATTTCACCTTCAATCCTGCAGATTATCCCGGTGTGGAAGTGGTGGATTTAAGATAAAAACTCTTTCATGCTTTGTAAAGACGAAAGACCTTGGCACTGCCAAGGTCTTTTTTGTATCATTCAGCCATCCTTTCTTATCTTTACCCATTGGTAAATGCTAAAAATAAATGGAAAAAATGAAAAAAGCATACGTATTTCCCGGACAAGGGGCGCAGTTCCCTGGTATGGGCAAAGAGCTTTACGAAAGCAACGCCAAAGCAAAAGCATTATTTGAGCAAGCCAACGACATACTCGGGTTTCGCATTACCGACATTATGTTTGAAGGAACCGAAGAACAGCTCAAGCAAACCAACGTCACGCAGCCTGCTATCTTCATTCATTCGGTGGTGATGGCACGCCTGTTGCCCGCTTTTCAAGCCGATATGGTGGCAGGGCATTCACTGGGAGAATTCTCTGCTTTGGTGGCAGCCGGTGCGCTTTCTTTTGAGGACGGCTTGCGTTTGGTTGCCAAGCGTGCCGAAGCTATGCAAAAGGCTTGCGAGCAACAACCTTCAACCATGGCGGCTATCTTGGGACTGGACGATGCCACTGTAGAAAAAATATGCGAAGAAGTAAGTGCCGAAGGCGACGAATTTCTGGTGGTGCCGGCTAACTACAACTGCCCCGGGCAGTTGGTCATCTCGGGTACTGTGAAAGGGATAAACCGCGCTTGTGAGCGCCTGAAGGAAGCCGGTGCCAAACGCGCCTTAGTATTGCAGGTAGGAGGGGCTTTTCATTCACCCCTGATGGAGCCCGCTCGCCAAGAGCTACAAACTGCCATCGAAGCCACCGCCTTTGCAGCTCCGCTTTGCCCCGTTTATCAAAATGTAAACGCAGAGCCAGCTACCGACGTGGAAACCATCAAGAAAAACCTCATTGCACAATTGACTGCCCCCGTACGTTGGACACAAAGCGTGCAAAATATGCATCGCGACGGTGCCGTGCACTTTGTAGAGTGTGGACCCGGCAAGGTACTGCAGGGGCTGGTGAAGAAAATAGTACAGGCAGCACAGACAGAAAGCGCAGTGATTGCATAGTTTTTGCAGGTTATTAAGAAGAGCTGAATCTTTCTTAAACTCCTGAAAATAAAATTAGACCATGAGTAAAACAACCTCTCTTCTTGTATCTTTTTTGGCAGGTGCTGCTGTTGGTTTTGTTGCAGGTATATTGGTTGCACCTTATAGCGGTGCTGAAACCCGGCGCCGTCTGAAAAACAAAGCCAAAGACTTGCAGTATGACTTGCAAGAGCAGGTCAGTCAGCTGTCACATAAAGTGACAGAATTGGCAGAAAAATATACACCTGTATCTAAAAAGTAATCGTGCATTCACTGCTTATCGGGGGTGGTAAGCATGGAAAGCAAGCTGTTTGTAAAAGCAGCTTGCTTTCTGTTTTATGGAGCATTTCATGCAGATAGCTTTATAAAAAAGCCAAATAAAATTGTAATTTTCCTATACTCTTTGCCATATTTATGCTAAATTCGCACCTTTGAAAACCCGGCTGCGTGAGCAGTTTTTTTAAAAGGTATTTCCTATGAAAATCGGTTTAATACGAGAAGGGAAAACACCTCCGGATAAGCGTGTGGTTTTATTGCCGGAGCAATGTTTGCTCTTGCAAGAGCGCTACCCGGAGGTTCAAATATATGTAGAAAAAAGTCCGGTACGCTGCGTGCCTGATACAGATTATGAGAAAGCAGGTTTGCCCGTAGTAGATAACATCAGCGTGGCTGACTTGCTTTTGGGCATAAAGGAGGTACCAATAGAAGCACTCATTCCCGAAAAGACCTATATGTTTTTTTCGCATACTATTAAAAAACAACCCTACAACCGTAAACTGCTGCAAACCATTCTTCAGAAACATATTACTCTTATTGATTTTGAATGCTTGACCGACGAGGATGGCAACCGCCTGATTGCCTTCGGGCGCTTTGCCGGCATTGTAGGGGCTTACAATGCCTTGTGGACCTACGGCAAGCGCTTTGGCGCCTATGAGTTGAAGCGTGCCTATGAGTGCAAAGACTACGAAGAGCTGAAGCAGGAGCTTAAAAAAGTCAAGTTGCCTACCAATTACAAAATAGTTCTCACCGGACGCGGGCGTGTAGGCAATGGAGCTGCCGAAGTGCTGGATGCCGCAGGCATTCGCAAAGTGAGCCCACAGGAATTTGTGGGGCAGACCTTCGAAAAGCCGGTTTATGCACAACTTGCCTCGCGAGACTACTATGCCCCCAATGAAGGCATTTATTTCGACGAGAAAGAGTTTTATTTGTATCCGGAGCGCTTCCATAGCGACTTCTTGAAATATGCCCTTACTGCCGACATGCTGATTACCGGGCACTTTTGGAATCCACGTTCCGAACCACTTTTTACAGTGGACGACATGCAGTCGCCGGCATTCAAAATAAAAATCATTGCCGACATTACTTGTGATATACGTGGGTCGGTACCCTCTACAATTCGTGCCACCACCATCGAGTCGCCAGTTTACGATTTCGACCCCTTCACGGGTAAAGAACGGGCGCCCTTCAGCAATGCGCGCTTTGTAACCGTCATGGCAGTAGATAATTTGCCGTGTGAGCTGCCATTGGATGCCTCACGTTTATTTGGCAGGCAGTTTATAGAAAATGTTTTTCCCCATTTTATGAACGGCGACAAAGAGGGGGTGCTTACCCGGGCTACCATTGCCAAAGACGGCAAGTTGACCCCCCGCTATGCATATTTACAGGATTACGTAGAAGGCAAGAGCTGATGAATTATCCGGTGTTGAAGTTGAAAAAGGGGCGAGAGCGTTCCGTATTGCATCGCCACCCTTGGATATTTTCGGGTGCCATCGAGGGCTCCGTGGAAGCAGGTAACGGTGATATAGTACAAGTTCAGGATTACCGGGGCGAACGTCTGGCATTTGGCTTTTACTCTACCCAAAGCCAAATAGCCTGTCGTATCTTTCATTTTGGGCACGAACTGCTCACCATAGATGCGCTTTTTTGGCAGCAGAAAATGGCAAAGGCTTACCAGCTCAGAGAGCGCTTTGTAGTGAGCGAACACACCAACGCCTATCGTCTCATACATGCCGAGGGCGACGATTTCCCGGGGCTTATTGTTGATATTTACGGCAAAGTGGCAGTAGTGCAGCTGCTCATTAAGGGAGTAGAAAAAATATTGCCTGTCATAGCCGAAGGCTTGTATGCTTATGGTGTGCATGCCGTATATTTGAATATAAAAGAGGTTGCTCAGCGCATCGAGCAGGTGGAGTTGCAAGAGGGGTGGTATGGTAGTACAGCGGCAAGTTCTGAAGTAGAAATCAAAGAGAACGGTTTGCGATTTATTGTAGATGTGGAGCAGGGGCAGAAAACTGGCTTCTTTCTGGACCAGCGCGACAACCGCCATTTATTAGGAAGGTATAGCCGCAGCATGAAGGTGCTCAATACCTTCAGCTACACCGGTGGGTTTAGCATATATGCTTTGGCTCATGGAGCTGAATTGGTACACTCAGTAGATATAGCCCCGGCTGTGCTGGAAACCGCTGCCCGAAATATAGCTCTGAATAGTATCCCCGAAGGTAAGCATGAAGCCTTTGCTATGGACGGCTTCAGGTATCTGGAGAAAGAAACACCTCAGGATTTTTACGATGTCATTGTATTAGACCCGCCGGCATTTGCCAAAAATGCCCGTGCTGTACCCAATGCTATGAGAGGGTACAAAGCCTTGAATCTTTTGGCGTTGAAAAAGATAAAGAAAGGGGGCTTGCTTTTTACCTTTTCTTGCTCTGGAAATATAGATAAAGACCTGTTTCGCAAGGCGGTATTTGCCGCAGCAGCCGATGCCCGTCGCAAGGTGCGTATCTTGCACCAATTGACGCAACCCATCGACCATCCTATCAATATTTACCACCCGGAAGGTGAGTACCTGAAAGGGTTGGTACTTTATGTAGAGTAAAAGCAGAGTATAATATCCTACACTCTGCTTTTACTCAATACGTTGCTTATCTGTGTTTTATTTATCAAGCAGCCAATTACGGGCTTTTTCGCGGTCGTCGAAATACTCAATCAAAAAGCCAGCATCTTCGGCTTCTTCGAAGGTCTGCTCGTAAGAAACCTGTGTGAAAAGGTCTTTGCTTAACAAGACAGCAAAACGTGTAATGCCCATCTCTATCAATTTGGCAAACACATTTTGATTGTGCCACTCTTGTAGCTCCGGGCTTACTACATACATGGCATTTACGGCATCAATGAATATTTTGTCAGTTTTTCCGCGATAGGGTTGGGCGGCTTTTAGAATATCCCGGAACTCTTGCTTGTAAATGTCATCATTCATGAACTCACTTTCAGGAAGCCATATTTCTTCGAAAATGTTAAGTTGAGGATTGTAGAGTATCCGCTGGTATTTGCTCTCGTAAATAGTTTCCATAAGAAAGAAGTTTTTACACCTTATGTTTTTTAACAGAAATGCTGCTTCAAGTTATGGAAATACTTAATTTGTGCTTTTTTTGTGTAATAATATTTTGTTCTTTTTCTTTTATGCTTACTTTTACTCCATTTTGGGTGGAATTTTTGTAATAAACCAAACAAGTGTGCTTCATGGCAAAGCATAAGAAAGACACACGACTGCAAGAAGGTGTAGATTACTACTTTAACGAAAAGGGCTTGATGGTGCTCACTGCACACTATCTACGCAAACGGGGCTACTGTTGCAAGAACGGATGTAAGCATTGCCCTTATGGTTTCAAAAAACCAACTCAACGCAAAATGTAAAGCTTACCAAAGCCTTGCTTAAAAGCCCTATCACCGGCAGTTGCCCGCAAAGGCATCATTTTGCCGTTCAGGCGCACAAGCACCCGGTATAAATACACACCGTTTGCCAGACGGTCGCCATATTCATCGGTGCCATCCCACGCATATTGTGTAATGTTGTTTCCTATATGGATGGGACCGATTTCGTCTTGGGTGATTTCCCGCACCACTTTACCGCTCACGGTCATGATTTGAATTTTGATTTCTTGGGGCACTTCCTTGCCTGTCAGGGTAAAGATAAAACGGCAACTGCTTGAAAAGGGGTTGGGGTAGGGGTAAAAGTGCGAAATGCTGGTTTCGTTGACCACTTCGAACTCTACCTCATAGGGCTGCGTGCCAGCAGCGTTCCCTTTGGCGTCGGTGCCTTGCACACGCAGGGCGTAGAGCCCGTCTTCCAAATCTTTTGCTTGATATTCCACTACAAACTCTCCTTTTTGGGCACTCCATCGTACCTGCGGGTTAGAGAAGTAAATGCGTTCAAAGCCACAACCTTCGCAGGGGCGGCGCAGTTCGACGCTCATACCGCTGGTATCTTGCTTGATAAGATAGGGGTTGTCATCGTGCAAACGTATGCGTATAAGCGCATTGGGCGATACTATATCTCCATTCATGATGCGGATGCCGTCGAAGGTTACTTCCAAGTTAGGGTTTTTGTTGTCTTCTAATACTTTAAAATCAAGCTCCATTTGGTTGTTGTCGTAGTACTGTTCTGGTACTTTTTTGGGGTTTACATACACTTTCAGTCGATTGTTGCCGCTCCATTCGGCAGTAGGTATCTCTATCGAGAATCTACTTTGCTGTTTGGGTGCCGGTGCTTTTATTTTTAAGGTGTAGGTTTGGTTTTTGTTTAAGGTGCTATTGCGCAAAGTGTATTCCACCTCCAGGGAATCGCTTTCAAAATAGCGTTCTGAAATATTTTCAAAGACGAAAGGAATACTGAGAGGCTCGCCTTCGAGCTTATCGGGGATTTGATAGACAGCGGCTCCACCAGCGGCTTCTATATTCAAAAAGCCTTCGGCTACGCCTTGATAACGGACAATCCACTGCCGCAGCTGCGATGGGGTTTGGTTGTTTTCGTCTTTGGTGTTCATGCGCAAGCGCAGGTAGGGGTAGGTGAGCACGTCGATGCTGCTAAGGTCCTGCCCGCTGAATACATTGCTCATCAACAAATCTTCCTGCCCGTTGAAGCGTACACCGACAACATCGATGCTGGTTTGGTCAGTAGAGGGGCTTTCTTGTGCGCGCCATTCAAAAAAGACAGTGCCCCATTGGGCAGCGGGTCCTATGAGTGAAGAAGTAACCGTGCCGCTGTTGAATCCACCGCCCAGTTGCACTTCGGCGCTGATGGCATCACTTGCCGGAGCACTGATGGAAGAGGAAATCACTTCTGCCAGTGCAGGTCCCCCTTTACGCCCGATGAGAATGTAGGGGTGCCCGGTTTGCAGGGTGGCGATTTTTGCCGGTGAGGCGCCTACTTGCAACAAAGCACTTTGAGCAGCCTGCCATGCAGTTGTAGATATTTGCCCTTTGCTGAACACCACCAGATAATCGCCGGTGGGCAGTGTATTAACATAGGCTTGTAACAAGCCATTTTGTAAATCACTGTTGGTAAACGAGCTGACATAACCGGGTATGCGTCCGCATAAGCCGTAATTGCTCAATACATAGGGGTTTTTGGTTTTGCCGTCAATAGCCATGACAATCAGGCGATTGTTGGCGCAGGTATTGTTCGGGTAGTTGAACACAATGCCCAAGCCGTTGATATAAAGCGAGCTGTTGTTTACATCGGGATGAGAAGCGCCATAGGTTTGCACTTTGATGGTATTGTTCACTTGGGCGAACTTCCATCGTCGGGTGGCAAAATCTTTTTCTATCTGTTGGTCTACGCTTTTGCGGAATTGGTAAAAATGGCGCTGTGCCCATCCTTCGGGACTGTTTTTAATGTAGGTGAACGAGCTTTCACTCCAAAGGGCGTTGGGGTTCGAGCTTGCATTGGCTAAGTTGACGCGCCAGAAGTAAACCAGACTGTCAGAGGGGTATTGGTCGGTGAGCAAATGGACTTCCCAAGTAGCAGTGCCCCCTTCAAGTGGGCGGATAGCGCTTTGCTTGGCGGGGCTGTTGAAAAAAGCGGTGGTATCTATTTCAAAAATTACCTCTGCAGCATTGTTGGCAAACAGGTTGCTACTTTGTGCTACCAGCTTGACTGGCTGTTGTGAGACAATGGTATATTCGACAGGGAAGCGTGCAATGACTGCAATGCCGGGTAAGTTGTATTCCAATACGGCAGTATTGTTGTTTTCGTTGGACTCTTCAATCTCCGACAGCCCGTCCACTTCCACTTCAAAGCGGTTCAAGCCGGCAGTGTTGATGTCTTTGGGTTGGTAGATGGTAATAGACAGGGTATCGAAGCGCTCTATGGGTCCATATTTTTCAATAGGGTAAAACACTTGGCTGCTGCCATCGGGGAAGGTACGTGTTACTTTCACAGAGAAGCTTTGGTTGCTATGCTTGCCTGCTGAAGCTACTATCAGTTTTAAGCGCAGCGAGTCGCTTTGTGCTGCCGGCTGCCCTCGGTCGAAAGATTCCAGCGAAAGCCATGCATCTTGGGTACACAAGTCGGGCAGGTTGGGACCAATGAGGCGCAAAGCCGGGTCGCCTTGCAGAATCATTTGTTGCACATGGGCAAGGTCAATACCCGGACCCAAGCCGGGACCGTAGCTCTGTGCTACGTATTGGTCTATTTTGCCCAAGGGGGCGCTAAACGATACGTCTTGTGCAAAAGCAATGCTATACCAACGGGTAGAGTAGTTGTGCAGCCAAGCCGCGCCGCCTAAGGAAGAGTTGGCTTTCCATGCAATGGCTCCACGATTGGGAGCATATAGCCAATCGTTGGCTAAGGTAGTTTTGGCAGAATAAACATCGCCAATACTACACCCATTGGCTAAAATCATAGGATACTTGCCTTGGTTGCGGTAGCCGTTGCCATCGGCAGACACGAACCCGATGTCTATGTCGGTGAGGGTGGCTGCTGAGTGCCCGAAAAAGGTAACCAAAGCCACGCCTCGGTTGACTTCTTCGGATATGTTGATGAACTCCACCGTTTCGGTGCTTTTTTTCGAAAGGGTTTTGACTTCAGCATGCAAATAATCGCCTTCGGCAATACTTTTATAGAAGTCAACAAACGAACGGAAAGCGTTTTGTTCGCTCACACTCACACCGCCACTCAGATGAAGCAGGCGCTTGCGCCAATGAGCACAGCTTGTGCTTTCGTGTTCTTTTACTTTGTTGAGGTAGTTGGCAAGCTGCTCTGCCGTATTGCAGCTCACGCGCCCTGTGGGTATAGCCGGTGCATAAGGATAAGTGGGGTCAAAACCTGCTGTGATGGGCAGGTCAGAGCCGGGATAACCCCAAGTGGGTATTAAGTTTCGCGCAAAATCAGTAGGGTTATTGCGTATATTCAGAGCAGT
This sequence comes from Thermonema lapsum, assembly GCF_011761635.1. Classification (NCBI taxonomy): domain Bacteria; kingdom Pseudomonadati; phylum Bacteroidota; class Cytophagia; order Cytophagales; family Thermonemataceae; genus Thermonema; species Thermonema lapsum. The sequence continues at coordinate 322,445 of NZ_JAASRN010000002.1, read as the reverse complement.
AGATACGTTGCCGAACACAGCATCGAGGAAAGGAAGGGTAACCCCTTCACCAATGAGAAAAAGAAATTGCGGATTTCCGTTGTCGTACATATAGCGGGCAAAACGGCGGATAGCCAGTGGACCGACCTCGCCGTAATTGAATTGGTCATAGAGTGTGAAGATATTCATAACCAGAGGCGAATAACTGCCTCCCTGCGCTGAGGCACGGTAGGCAGCATAGGCGGCTACTGGGTCGTTATAGCCTCCGGCAGCTTGCATGAGTTTAGGATGCGATACTATCAGGTAGTTGTAAGCCGAAGGGTCGATGGCTACAAAGTTGGCGGTTTCTACAGCCGCTACATTGAGCACATTGCTCTGCAGTAAGAATTTCCGGGTGCTGCTGCTGGGGGGCAGCACGGCTACCCCCGCATTGAGGCTTACTTCTTGTATGTTGTAGAGGTCCGTCAGTTCAAATAAACGGGCATTGCTGGGCAGGTTGCTCAAAGGTATTTTGATATGGTTGCTTTGCGGCGAAATCTCGAAATAAAATTCACTGTTTTGTGCATCGAAGCTTCTTGGATAGCGCAGGCGCACATACACAATCGAAGCTTGCATCCCGTTGGTCGAAGTATTGCGGATGCGTACGTTGAATGTACCGCTGCTGCCGGGGAAGTCGCTCCATTCTAAAGTCTGTGTGAAAGTACTGGGTGCATAGTTGGATACGTTCAAAGAGCCCACGGTGCGGTAGTTGTTTCCACTGCCTACGTCGATGCTGAGGGTAGCGGTGTAGTATCTTCGGCTGACCAGTTTGACTTCAATGATGGGTTTTTCAGCTATGCCATAAGCAGCCGCTTGAATGTTGAAGCTTAAAATGCGGTTGCTGCCTGCACCGATGGGATTGCTTGCCCAGCCTTCGCCTACGTCGTAGCTGCTGATGAAAACATAGCTGCCACTGATTACATAGTTTCTACCGGGCGAGCACTGCTCGGCAGGCACTTGCAGACGCTCTGTCCAGCCATAAGATAGAGTGGGGTAGCTGTTGTCCGGCAAGTTGCTTTGTGCTATGCGCTTGCCGTTGCCAGCATCTAAGCGGTAAGTGATGAAGTAGGCACTTGTATCGCTGTGCAGATTGTAATAAGGGTTCAGGTGATTGGCAGTGTTGGGATAGTATAAATCGGCATCATTGGCGCCGTCGTTTTTTCTTCCGTAAAACTCTATGTAGTCCGTGTTATCAAAAACACCGTCTTGTTCACCGTTCACATAAATAGCCATTTCTTGCCCCCGGTAAAACAGCTGTATCTTGCGTGGGTCGATGCTTGCGGTAGGGAAGCCGGCAGCTGCCAATTGGGCAGCGCTCACCCTATACCATCCGTCTTGCACAACTTTCAGCTTCCAGTAGCTTTGCTGGTAGTTTATCCACTCGTTGCCATATTGCGCCTGCACACAAAGCGGCAGTGCAAAGACAAACAGAAGCCATTGGACGAGGGATTGTATAGCCTTGTTTATCATGGTGCTATTTATTAAAGCCTACTTTAAGGGAAAACACATGAGAATATAAACCTTCGGCATTGTCGCCTAGGTCGGTGAGTGCATAATCTATGGTAAAGCTTTTAAAGCGGAAGCCCGCACCAAAGTTGATTTGATAGCTCCATGAGCGGCTGCCGTCAAAATCCTTTATTTGCTGCAGGTTGCCGGCACCGAAGCGAAGATATGCCATCCGTTGGTAGTCTAATTCGATACCCATAGACGGGTCTATGGATACGGAAGCACTGCGTATGAGTGTATTGCGCATGCCGTCGAAGGTGAGTGGCAACTCGACTTGCGGCAATATACCGAACTGTTTCCACCGAAACTGCCGTGCTATGCCTATGTGCAAACGAGGCAAGGTGATTTCTACGGAGTTTTTGGGTATTTTATTGCCCGTTTGTGCATATACGTTGTAGAGTAGAGTTACATTGTGGCTCCAGGTCGTGTAAGTGCCGGTGATGTCGCGTGCCATGGCACCTAAAAACCATGAGCCACGCCGGTATTGCATTCCCATATCCAAGCCGAAGCCCCAAGCAGTGGCAAAATCGCCGGCTTGTCGATAAATGATTTTGAAGTTGCTGCCCCAGCTTAAACCTTCGAGTGCTGTTCTTTTGGCATAGGAAAGCAGGAAGGCATAATCCGATGCTGAGAAATAGCGAATGTTGTTGTAATTGATGGCGCCGTTGGCATCATAGAGGAAGCGCGTGTCAGGGATATCGTCCACTCCAAAACGAATGAGCGAGACTGCTAAGCGGCTGCTGCTGTCTATGTTTGTGCTGAAGCCCATGTAGTCATATTGGGCAATGCCGGCAAAGTATTCGGCATGAGTCAGCGTCCCTTCATAGTGGTAGGTGCTATGCACCAAACCAGCAGGATTCCAATAGCCGGCGCTTACGTCGGCAACCGTGGCGGTCTGAGCATTTGAAAGCGCCATAGCACGTGCATTTACACCTATGTTGAGAAACTCATTGCTATACTTGGGGGTATTTTGAGCAAAAGCCCCCAAGTACCCGGTAGTTAAATGCCACAGCAGCAGTAATACGAGTCGTCGAAGCATACCTTCTTTTATTCTTTGGGATGGTAATAAGGTAAATGAGCATTACTGCAAGGCTACAATATGTTTTGCACTTGCTCTTTGATGCGTTCGAGTGCGTCTTTCATATGCACCACGTGTTGTTGAATTTGTGCGTCATTGGCTTTTGAGCCGATGGTGTTGATTTCTCTGCCCATTTCCTGACAAAGGAAGTTAAGTTTTTTGCCTTGACTTTCGTTGCTCTCCATCAATTTACGGAAATAGTGGATATGATTTTGCAGACGCACTTTTTCTTCGCTGATGTCGAGGCGCTCGATGTAGTAAATCATCTCTTGCTCGAAGCGGTTGGCATCGAACTGCTCATGCTGGCTGATTTCCTGCAGGTGCTTTTGGATACGTTCGCGTATGTGTTGCAGACGTAGTGGGTCCAGTTGGTCAATTTCCTGCAGGAAATGCTCTATGCGTTTGAGTTCTTCGCTAATCTGACGGCTGAGCGCTTCACCCTCTTGACGACGGAATTGTTCGCATTGCTCAAGCGCCTGTTCTACTACGGCAAGCAGCTGCTGCCATTCGTTGTCGCTGAGGGCTTCTTCCTCTTGTTTTTTGATTGACTCTACTTTCTGTATGACCAGCCGCAGCAGGTCTTGCTTGTGGGCGTTCAGGCGGTCGGCAAGAGCGTTCAGTTGCTGGTATGCTTGGGTGATGAGTGCTTCGTCGAGCTGGAGGAGGTTTTTTAAGTCGATACGCTCAAAGTCGATGCTCATGTACACCTTGCCGCGCTGTAGCCTTTGTTGCACGAGGTTGCGCAGCTCTATTTCTTTGCTGTTGAGCAGTTGCCCATTGCGTAGGTTCAAATCGAGGTGTTTGGAATTGAGGGTTTTGACCTCTACTTTGATGCACAGATGGGCGTCTTGATACTCGGCGCGCCCATATCCTGTCATAGATAATAGCATACAATTGAAGGTTTGAAAAATGCCTTGTTTTAGTTTTTAAAAAACACGGAAAAAGCCCTAAATTGCCATCAATTTAACAACAAATCCAAGAGAAATGAAATTTGGAGTAGTGGTATTTCCCGGCTCAAACTGCGACGAAGATATGATTTACACCCTGCGTCATGTGATGGGGCAGGAAGTCGTAAAGCTTTGGCACAAAGATACAGATTTGCAGGGTGTCGATTTTGTAGTACTGCCCGGTGGCTTTTCTTATGGCGACTACTTGCGAGCCGGTGCTATTGCTCGTTTTTCGCCTATCATGCAGGAAGTCATGCGGCATGCGAAGAAGGGGGGCTATGTGATGGGCATTTGCAATGGTTTTCAGATTTTGACCGAGTCGGGCTTGCTCGAAGGCGCTTTGTTGCGCAACCTAAACCAGCGTTATATTTGCAAGAACGTATATATAAAACCAGCAACCCCCAATACTATCTTGACTGCCGGCTTGTCGCAGAAAAAAGCTTACAAAATACCGATTGCCCACGGTGAAGGGCGATATTATGCTCCCAAAGACATACTCAAAAGTATTCAAGACAACGACCAGATTCTTTTCCAATATTGCGATGCATCGGGAAAAGTAACCGAGGAGGCAAACCCCAACGGCTCACTGCTGAATATCGCAGGCATATGCAACAAAGAGCGCAATGTGTTTGGCATGATGCCCCACCCCGAACGGGCTGCCGACGAGCTGCTGAAAAACACAGACGGGCGTGCCTTTTTCGAAAGCATCTTGGCGCATGTAGCTGTGTAAATACGCCTTGCTTCTTATCTATACAATCACATGAACAAAGCCACCGGGAAAATGCAAGCACACCGGTGGCTTTGTTTGTTAGTCATGCTTTGATTTTTTTTACGTTTCTTTTTCCGAAGTGATGGTAGAAGTTTTCGGCTCTTTACTTTCATCATAACTTTCAGTCCATGCCAAGCGACGGCGGTCATACTTGTCAAAGCTTAATAGAAGCGAGGGGAGCAAAATCAGGTTGGTGAGCATAGCAGTAAAAAGCGTGAGGGAGGTAAGCAGCCCCAGGGCTACCGTTCCGCCAAAATTGGAGCCTACAAAGATGACAAATCCGAAAAACAAGATGATAGAAGTGTAAACCATGCCTTGTCCTGTTTCGCGCAAGCTTACCACCACCGCTTCCTGCACACTCACACGCCGACTGAACAACTCGCTGCGGAACCGAGCCAAGTAATGAATGGCGTCATCTACGGCAATACCGAAAGCAATGCTAAAGATGAGCGCTGTGCTCGGTTTGAGTGGAATACCAAACCATCCCATGATGCCCGCCGTAATGAGTAGCGGGATAAAGTTGGGAACGACCGACACCAAAACCATGCGCACCGAACGGAACAAGAGCCCCATGATAAAGGCAATCAAGACAAATGCCAGCAAGATGCTTTGCTTTAGGTTGCGAATCAGATAGCTGTTGCCTTTGATGAAGATAGGCGTAGTGCCGGTAATGTGAACTTTAAAGCCTTCTTTTTCAGGTAAATAGCGTTTGATTTTGGGGGCAATGACTTGGTGAATCAGTGAATCCATGCTTACGGAGCCTATGTCGGCAATTTTCATGGAGATGCGCACTTCCTGCTCGGTGGAGTCAAGAAAACTGCGGGTGAGCGCCGACTTGTCTTCTTCACCTTTCAAGTAGCGCATCAAGAAAGGCAGCTCTCTGTTGCTTGGAAAATCATAATAGGCGCTGTCTTGGTTGTAAAAAGCCTGACGGGCTGCTTTCAAGAAAGTAATCATGGAAAGTGCCGGTGGCGAAATGCCTATGCTGTCGAGTGCATTTTGAAATTCGTTGATTTTCTTGAGCCTACTGTAGCTGCGCGTACCTTTGGGCTTACCTGTATTCACTACGATTTCTAAGGGCATCACCCCCTTAAAATGCTTTTCGAAGAAAGCAAGGTCTCGACGCAGGCGGCTGTGCTCGGGGATGTCGTCCACCATGTAGGAAATCGCCCTGATTTTGTAGGTGCCGTAAATAGAAAGCCCCAGCAATACCAAAACCACAGCGTAGATATAGGGGCGCTTGTGGGTTACCCAATGAACAAAGGTATTGATGAGCCCGTTGAGCATACGTCCGTCTAAGTGGCGCAAGTGTCGGCTTTTGGGCTCAGGTAGGTAAGAGAAAAAAACAGGGATTAAAATGATGCTTAGCAAGAAGGTGCAAAAGATATTGATGCTTGCCACTACCCCGAATTCACGCAGAATGGCAATATTGGTGGACATCAACACGCCAAAGCCTACGGCAGTGGTGGTGTTGGTGATGAGCGTAACCACCCCTATTTTTTGAATCACTCGCACCAGTGCCAATATTTTATTGCCGTGTTTTTTGAACTCTTGGTGATATTTGGTAAGCATATACACGGCATTGGGAATGCCAATAACCACTAAAATGGGGGGCAATAAACCCGTGAGCAAGGTGATTTGATAATGGAGGATACCCATCCAGCCTAAGGTCCAGGTGATGATGATGCCTATAATAATGAGTGGGAACAGCACTGCCTTGAATGAGCGGAAGAACAGGAACAATACAGTAGCAGTAGTGAGGACCGAAAGAATCAGGAACAGGTTTAGCTCATCGGTTACTTTGGTTGCCATGGTTGAACGCACATAAGGCAAGCCTGCGTAGTGAATTTCAATGTTGGTTTGCTTTTGAAAAGCTTCACATGCTTCTTCTATGCGTCGGATAACCGTTTCGCGATAAGCTGTATTGAGTACCTGCTTGTCGATAGAGACCAGCAGCACGGTGGCGCCAGTGGCTTGGTTGAATACTTGCCCGCTGTAAAAACGCAGCTGCCGGGTGAATGATAGCAGGCTGTCGAGCGCTTGTTGTGTGTTGGGCATGGGGTCAAAAATAGGACGGAAGCGGAACACACCGGCTGCGGTATCTTTATGCAGATACTGCAAATGCGCAATAGAAATGGCACGCTCTACGCCATCGATGGTTTCGAGTTTGCGGGCAAGAGCAGCCCACGCACGGAAGTTGTCTAAGCGGTAAATGCTGCTATCGTGGACGCCAATAGCTAAAATATTGCCATCTTCGCCGTACTTCTGTTTGAAAAACTTGAAATACTGCATGTCGGGGTCTTTATCGGGCACTACGGCAGCATAATCATAGGCACGCTCTACGCCTCGGCTCATATAGCCCATGAAAGCAGTAAGCAGTAAAATGACGATGAGCAGCGGGAGACGATAAACCAAAATGAATCGTGCAAGCTTAGACCACATAAGTATTGATAAAGTTTTTTAGAGAACAAAAAAAGAAAAGGCTGTTCCTCTTTTGGCAAGGAGTGGCAATTTACGCAAAATCAAGGTAAAGTGAAGCGCCGGCGGCATTCTTCATGAAGCTGTTGCAGTAGTTCAGTGAAAAGCAAAAGCCTTTCCCTCAGGTCTTTGGGTACTTCTTTTTTGAGTAAAGCTTCTGTTTGGGTAACAGCCTGTGCCAAGCGGCTGGCGCCCAAAGTGCCGGCAGTGCCCTTCAAAGTGTGCAGTATTTTACGAATGCCTTCGTAGTCTTGCTGTTCTAATAGGCGAAGGCTTTCTTCGAGCATGCTTTGTGTTTCTTCTATGAATTCAGCCATACTGCTGCGCACGACCTCTTGCCCGCCGTATTTGGTCAGCTGCTCAATGCTTTCCTCATCGAGGGTAGGGGGCAGTGCCGTCTGCTGCGAGGATGGCTGGGAGGGCATGTTTTCTTGTTGCGGTGGGGCTGAAAGTGTGGTCAGCTCTACTACTTTTTGCAATAGCTGATGTGCTCGCAGAGGCTTGGCTATGTAGTCGTCCATGCCCAACTGAAGGAAGCGTTGCCGGTCTTCTGGCATGGCATAGGCAGTCATGGCTACAATGGGCGGTAAATCATGGCGCAAGTCGCGCATCATTTGTGTGGCTTCGATTCCGTCAATTTCCGGCATTTGAATATCCATTAGTATGAGGTCAAACTCATGATTTTGAATGAGCGCAAGTGCTTCATGTGCATCTTGAGCAAGATGTACACGACAGTGGGCACGGCGCAAGATTTCGGCAGCTACTTTGCGGTTCACTGCGTTGTCATCGACTACCAGTAAGCGGGGGCTTCGTTGTTTCAATATGTCGTAGAGGCGGTGCATGGGGTCTTTGGCTGGGATGCCTACGGGTTGGTTGTGTCGGCGCACGCGTATGGTAAAGAAGAAACGGCTTCCTTGCCCCGGGCTGGAGTGTAAGCCAATGCTTCCGCCCATCAGCTCTACAAGCTGTTTGGCGATAGCCAAGCCCAAGCCGGTACCTGCGTAGGCTTTTTTGGTGGAGGTGTCTAATTGACTGAAAGTGCGAAACAGCTTTTTTTGGTCTTCGGGGGCAATGCCTATGCCTGTGTCCTTTACTTCGAAGTAGAGTGTGAGCTGTTGTTTGTGTTCTTCAAGCACTTTTACCAAAATGTCGATGCTGCCCTGCTCGGTAAATTTGATGGCATTGTTTACCAAGTTGCTGAGTACCTGCACCAGTCGTGTTTCGTCGGCTACGACATAGGGGGGCACGGCTTCGTCGATACGGAAGCGCAGTTGATTGTTGCGGTGGTGAGCCCTGGGCAAAAACAGGTGGTGTACACGTTCTACGATAGAGTGCACAGAGCAGGCGCGGGGGCGCAGCTGCATCTTGCCGGCTTCTATTTTCGACAAGTCCAAGATGTCGTTCAATATGTTGAGTAGCGTTTCAGATGATTCTTTCAGTATGTTTACATATTCGCGTTGCTCGGCACTCAGGGGCGTGCTGTCCAGCAGGTCTATCATGCCGATGATGCCGTTCATGGGGGTGCGTATCTCATGGCTCATATTGGCAAGGAAGTTCTCTTTGACACGCAGCGAGTGTTCGGCAAGCTCTTTGGCACGCATCACTTCCTCCGAGGCGCGCTTGAGCTCGGTGATATCACGTACGACGCCTTCGATGCCGTAGGGCTTACCTTGCTCGTCATAGAGCAAGCGTATGTTGGAAATAGATTCTACTTCGGTGCCGTCTTTACGGCGCAAGCCTATTTCAAAGTTTTTGAGCCGCCCCTTGCGCATCAGTTCTCGGATGGCTCTGAAGGCAGAGCGCTTGTCTATGTTCCGGGTATAAAAGCTGGTGACGGGCTTGCCTATGAGCTCTTCGGGTTGGTAACCGCCCAACTCTTTAATAGAGGGGCTAATCATCAATATGCGTCCTTTCAGGTCGGAGCGGTAATAAATATCTTGGAACGACTCGAAAATGGTTCTGAATTTCTCTTCGCTTTCTTTGAGTGCTATTTCCGATAACTTTTTTTCAGTGATGTCATGGGCAATGGCAGACACTTCTTCTATCTCTCCTTCATCGTTGGGGATGGGATTTAGGTATATTTCCCTCCATCGCACATTGCCTTTTAGGTCTTTGACCGTCATTTCGAAGTGCAGCGCCTTGCCTTCAAATGCCTGTTTGAATTTTTCTTTCCAAAAGCCATCTATTTGCTCTTGGCGCATGAGCGCTTTCAACTCTTGTGGATATTCATAAAGTTTTGGGGTGATGCCATACTGCTCTTGCAGCGTGCGCACATAGTTTTGGTTGAAAGAAGTAAACTGCCGCTTCCGGTTGACCGTCCACATGATATGAGAGCCACTTTCGAAGATAGCACGCAGACGCGCCGTTTGGTTGCGCAGTTGCATTTCGGTTTGTTTGCGCTCGGCAGCTAAGGCTACCTGTCCCGAAATAAACTCAAGCAGTTTCAAGTCTTGTTGGGTGTAGGCATGCGGGTTGCGGTAAGACTTGAGCGATAGTACGCCCAAGGTGCCTTTTTTGGTACGCAAGGGAATACCTACCCACACCAAAGGGATGGTTTGGCGGTTGCTGAGCTCCAAGTCGCCCGCCGCTATGAGCGCTTCAATTTTAGCTTTGTCCAGTACTACCAGCTTTTCTTGCTGCAGGGCATACTCCACCAAGCCCTTACCAATGGGGCGGCGTCCTGCCAAGGCGTTTTCTGGTGCGTATTGGTCCACGTAGTAGGGATATGTCAGCGTGTTTTCTTCGGGGTGATAAAGCGTGATGTAGAAGTTTTCTACTTCCATTACTTTGCTTAGCTCGATGTGTATGTTGCGAAACAGCTCGCGCATGCTGTCGCTTTCTATGGCTAAGCGTGCTATGCTGTTGTACAGGCTTTGGGCTTGCTCTGCTTTTACTCGGTCGGTTACGTCGTACAAGATGCCGCGGATGGCAGTCATGCGGCTTTGCTCATAGCGCAGGCTGATGTGCCCCTCGAGGTAAACGGTTTTGCCGCTTTTATGTATGAGTGCCGTGTGAAAGGGTAGGCGATAGGGCGCCCCTTCACGTGCTTGGACAAACACCTGTTGATAGGTTTCGTGTTTATACTGTGGGTGAATGAGGTCTTGAATCCGTAGGCGGGCGAGTTCTTCTTGTGTGTAGCCGAGTTTTTCGCGGCAGGCACGGTTATAAAACAGGAAATCGCCCGAGCGGGAAATTACAAATATCAAATCGTGTGCGTTGTCGAACAGGTCGAGCAGGGCGGCATTCGTGCGCTGCAGCTCTTTGTAAATACCCTGCGGGTCTTTTTTTAAAAAAGAGACTTCTTGCTCCAGCTGGCGTATATAGTCAATGAGTACTTCTTTGGGTGCTGATGCCAAGTTCATTGTGTAACTGCCGGCTTAGGTGTTGAATGATGACGGGGGCATGTAAACGCCCGTTTTCGATATAGACCTTTTCGGTGTGTATTCCACAGATGACAGTGCCTGCTACATACAAGCCTTTTACGTTGGTTTCGAAATGTTCGTTGTGCAGAGGCACCAGCTCATCGTCCACTTTTACACCTGCTTGGCGCAGCAGCTTGTCATCGGGCAGATAACCAGTGAGTGCCAACACAAAGTCGGCAGGCAGGCGTTGCAGTTGTCCATGCTGCCTATATTCTACGGCATCGGGAGTGATGCGCTGTACTTGGCATCCAAAGGAGGCTTGTATATATCCTTCGGCGATGCGCCTTTTCAAATCGGGCAGCAGCCAGTATTTAGCTGTGGGCTTGAAGTCGTTGCCCCGCAGCAGCATGTGCACCTGTGCGCCATGGCGGTAGAGGTCAAGGGCTGCTTCTACTGCCGAGTTGCCCCCGCCGATGATGACCACCTTTTGATGTACGTATTCAAAAGGCTCTTTGTAGTAGTGAGACACATGCGGCAAGTTTTCGCCTTCTACCTGCAAGAGGCGCGGGCGGGTGAAGTAACCGGTAGCCACAATCACCGCCCGGCAATGCAAGGGCTCGTTGCGCTGTGTATGCAAAACAAAGCCCGTTTCTTGCGGCTCGATGCGTTCAACGCGCGTATGTAATTTAAGTTTTAGCTGGAAATACTCGCTTACTTTGCGGTAATATTGCAAGGCTTCACTGCGATTGGCTTTGGCTTCGGCAATGGCAAAGGGAATGCCGGCAATGCTGATGTTGTCGGCAGTAGAGAAAAAGCGCATATGCGTTGGGTAACGGCGTATGGACTCCGCTATGCTGCCTTGTTCCACCACTAAATAACGCAACGACGCCTTGTGTGCTTCAATAGCACACGCCAAGCCACAAGGACCAGCACCTATAATGATGACATCGTAGAAGTTAGGCATGGGCAGGGTTTATTTTTTTCGTTTGTAAACTGGCACGGTACTGCAGGGCTCGCCATACATAAGACTACTTACATGAGGCTGCAGGCGGGCGGTAAGCAATGTAAAGGCATATTCTGGAATAGGTTTTTTGCCACAGCCTTTGACCACTACTTTTTTGTCTTTAAAACTGTTGACATCGATTTTCTGAATTTGCTGCAACCATAGTTCACGTTGCAGGTCTTCGAGGGTGCCATAGGTTACATGCCGGGCATAGGGCGCCAGAGCCGTAGCCAGCAGCATATAAGCCCACATGGGCACGATGGCATCGGCGCTGCAGCCCACTGCCACGTTTTTGCCCTCGTATTGGCTCCAGTTTTCGTTTTTTACATATTCTCGGAAATCTTTTTCACGCAGTATCATGCCTTGATAAAGTTGCGGCGCAAGGTCAATCCACACACACTCGCCCTCTGGGTAAAAGTCTTGCAAGTCGAGGCTCACAAGCGGGCTGAGTGCCACACGGTTTATGATAGGTTCTTCTTTCATTGTGGGTTTAGTTTGGATTTGGGTTTGCCGGCGATAAAGTCTTTCAGATAGAAAGGCTCGAAGTAGGCAATGTCTTCGAAGGCACCTTCTTGGAAGCGTTGCCATGCCAAAGCGCCCACATCTTCGGCATGAGGGATGATGTGTTCCATGAAAAGCGCCCGTTCATGAGCTTCGAGCAAAGGACGGCACTTGGGCATGCCATTCCCAAAAAAAATAACATATTTCGTAGATAAAAGTTCGCCGAAGCTGTTTTGGTCTATGATTTTGGCTTCGGTGGGCATTTGCACTTTGCCTTGCTCGTCTATGAGCATACAATACACCTCCATGCGGCGGGCATCCATCATGGGGCACATCCATGCTTCTTTGATGAGTTTCAATTGCTGTACACGGTGTGCCATAGCTTCGAGCGTATTGACAGCTATCAAAGGCTTTTGCAAAACATAGCAGAGCCCTTTGGCGGTGGCTACGCCTATGCGCAAGCCGGTATAGGAACCGGGACCTTTGGAAACGGCAATGGCATTGAGCTGCTTTAAATCCAGCGACAACTCTTGCTTCATCTTGTCTATGAGCGATGCCAGATGCTTGCCATGGGCTTGTGGCAGGTGCAGGCTAAACGAAGCAAGCAGCGCCCCCTCTTGGTGCAGCGCAACAGAACAAACATCGGTAGCTGTTTCTATGCTTAAAATCATAAGTCAAGAAATAAAGCTTAGCATTTCATTGCAGATGCAACTTTTTGGGGAATGAATTTTAGGTACTGAACAATACCTAATTTTTTCAAGACGAGAGAGAAAGCAAAATGATTCCCCTCGTCGTTGGTGATGGTTAAGTTCCACAAAAATAGATTGCAAGATGGGACATCTAACGCAAGAACAAAAGTACACTATTTCGCAGATGTTGCCAAAATGTAACGGGCTTTACATTCGAGAGGGTTAGTGTGTGAGCAATTCACAGGGAAAAGAAATAGCAATGCCCTTGGTACTGCCCCGATTCAGAGTCTGGCTTTTGCCTGTTTGTTTAAGCTTGCAATAGCTCCTTGTATAATTTGTAGTATTCTTGAGCGTTTTTTTGCCAGCTAAATTGCTGTGCATATGCGTAGGCTGCGGCACTGTGGGCATCATCAAAAACACTCATACCATACTCAAAAACCGCTTTCATATCCGTAGGTTCGAACGTTTGCCAGAAAAATACATGAGTACTGCCAATTTCTTTCAAGCTGGTTCGGTCGGAACAGAAAACGGGCTTATGGTTCAACATTGCTTCTATAACAGGCAAACCAAACCCTTCAGCCAATGAAGGAAATACAAAGGCAGTACAGTGTTGATACAGATACTGTTTTTCGGCTTCGCTCACTGGACCCGGTAATATTACCGTGTTTTGCAAATTGTATTGTTCTACTAACTTACGAAGATACAATCCATAAGCAGTATCATTTTCCCCTGCAATAATCAATCGATAGCGACCTTCGAGCCTCTTCACAAAGGGGATGAGCACATGAAAGTTTTTTTTGGGCAAACATTGACCAATGGTGAATAGATAGGGCTCGTCGAAGTTTAAGAAATCCGGTCGCTGTGGTGTTTCTTGGGGTAACTTCACGCCATTGTATATAACTCGCAAAATTTGATGCGGATAAAATTTCAAATGTTGTTCACAAACTTTGCGGGTAAACTGCGAAATAAAAACCACAGCGTCGGCATTGTCCACCATGTGTTGAACTTCCTTTAAATAGCGCCGTGCCTTTCGCTTGCTCTTTGTAAACAAAAAGTTGAGGTCGTGAATGGTGAGCACTTTTTTGCCACTGCATGCCACACGAAATGCTGGCGTTTGATGCAGTATGTGCAGTATGTCAAAATTATCGTAATGCGCAGGAATAAAACGATGTATGTCCTTTAAGCGAAAGACTTGTCTGCTTTTTAGATGTTGGGGTTCGTTTTCCCCATATACCAAGTAGCTGAATTCTATGAAATTATTCTGAGCAGCTTGTTCCGAGAGTGCTTTGCTAAAATCGATGGAAACCCTTCCTAAGCCACAATTGGGGCGATGTATCTTGTCGAGCAGGATGGCTACTTTCGGTTGATGCCTCAAGTGTTCCAGCGTAATTCGATTATTGCTTAGATATACCAATTTACTGGCTGGCAAATGCGAGTTAGACAAAGGAACCCCATGGTTAATTAAAATTTTCTTTATTGGATGATGGGCGGAAATGTATCGTAATACTTTTTCCTCATCTTCCGGTTTTTCCCCAATATGGTAGTATATCTCAGCTTTTAGCCCAAACTTTATGCATAAGTGAATGAGTTGGGCGTCGAACAAATTATTAACTACAAAGGCGCGAATACGCAAACGCTCAAATATCCTATAAAGAAGATATATGAACAAAGGACCCAACCATACATAGAATTTTATCCGCTTCTCAATACAATGAATGCCTGCTTGCTTGCATTCTTGAATTAGTCCAGATTGGTAGGAGCTAAACAGTACGATTTGGGTGCAATGCTCCTCTGCTGTTTTTATATCGGTGATGTATTGAAATTCAAAATTGCGGGTTGGAACATTTGAAGTAAAAAAACAAACCCTGTGAGGCGTACGGGTTTTCTCAAAGTCAATTATCTTTTTCAGCTTAGCATATTTCAGGTAAACTTCGTATGCAGCATTGACGCTTACAACAAAGCCATAAAAACCATCTAAAATTCCCAGTTTTATAAAATATTCCCAGAAAAAACGCCAGAGAGGTTTCAGTAGAATGGAAAAGATACTGGCGCTGTATCCCTTATAGTAAAAAGTTTCTGATTGTAACTCCGAAAATTTATTGATTTGGGTGATTTGCTGTCCAATGGTATGGAACGAGTAATGCAATAGGTTGCCCTTTAAATGCTTGATTCGTGCACCTTTTTTCATAATCAAAGCATCGTGGGGGGAGTAGCTGCCCACTGCCCCATACGACGATTGTAAAGCCGAAGCGTGCGTGAGGGACGCCAGCTTGTATAACGCATCCATCGCCCACAATAATTGGTAAGCCGGTTGAATGTATAGCCGTCGTGTGTCCAGTTTTGCTTTACTTCAGCAATCGAAGCTTTTAATGTATCCGATAGTTGCTCATTTGCATTGAGCAATAGAACGTAATCGTAAGTTGCCTGTTCAGTAGCCCAATTCTTTTGTTCAATATATCCCTCAAACTTGTGCTGGATAAGTCGTGCATTATATTGTAGAGCTATTTCTTTTGTCTTGTTGGTTAAGGAACTATCCACCACCACTATTTCATCAACAATTCCCACCAGCGAGCGCAAACACTGTTCAAGATGCTGCTCTTCATTGAGCGTAACAATTACTGCTGAAATTTTTGGCATTGTGCGTTGCTTGTAAATGATGCAACAAACTTAAGTTAAAGTTTTAACTTAAACGAACGCCGGCTATAGCTTTCCCCTTCAACGGCAAAACACCTCTTTTCCACTCATTTCAAAAAATGAACTTTCCTCATCCCCATTCCCCATTCCCCATTCCCCATTCTCCATTCCCCATTCCCCATTCTCAATTCTCCATTCTCAATTCTCCATTCCCCATTCTCAATTCTCAATTCTCAATTCTCCATTCTCAATTCTCCATTCTCAATTTTCAATTCTCCATTCTCAATTCTCAATTCCCCACTGGAAACAGCCCCTGCACCAGCCCCTTTTTGTGCTGCTCCAGCAATTCAATTTTTTCCGTTTGGGCAGCGATGAGGTCGTCTAAGGACGAGAGGCAAGCGGCGATTTTTTGTTGTTCGGGGAGGGAAGGGAAGGGGATAAGAATTTCCGAAAATTGTTTATAGCTAATCATTTTGCCGTCTCTTATGCCTTGAAGGTTTTTATTTAAATCTTGAATAAAAGATGTTGTCTTGAAATAATGACGGTAAAAATCATTCTCTAATTCAGTCTTTTTCCTAAGAATTACATAGGCTGGACTACACAATCCCTTGAATTTAGAATATTCAATTCCTCCTTGAAATGACCTTAAACTAATTATAAAATCACCAACTTCAACCACTTTATAACTTTCAATGCTCCTATCTGTAACAGAAACATGATAATCAATCATTTCTCTTGGAATTGCGCCATGTTCCTGAGTGATTGCGAGTATTGGTAAATCTGAATTATGATTTTTATTTACAATGGGTTCAAATAATTTATCTCCATTAAAATAATCCCACTCCCCGCTATCCTCAAACTCCTTAAACCGCAGTTTTGGCACGGTTTCGCCCTCTTGTGGGAAGAGCTGTTGCAGCAGTCCTTTTTTGTGTTGTTGCAGCAGGGCTAACTTTTCCCGCTCGCCTGCTATCACTTCATTTAAAGACGAGAGACAGGCGGCGATTTTTTCTTGTTCCTCCTTTGCTTTTGGAACTCTAATAGTGAGTTTTTTTAATTGTGCTGCATACAAATGAACTACTGTATCGCCTTGGGCAATTTTTGAAATGGTTTTTTTCAATCCGTGACTTAAATAATAAGCGAGGAACTCCCCGTTTACAAGTGAAGACCTTAAAATATTTAAATCGCCTCCTAAAGCAACACCACCTAACTTAACACAAGATGCTGTGGCAATCTCTTCTTTTGTTTCTCCTGATGAAGGAATAATCACATCGTTTGGTTCACTTAGGATTAAACCTTCTCCATTAAGATTAGTAAATGACTTTATTTCTTTAATCACCTCATTGTAATGAGTGTAAAGCTCCCCATATCTTATGCACGGTTGTGTTCCATTATTGTTAATATCAGATTTTGAGATACCTCTACCCTTCAAAAAATTAGCCACTTCCCCCAACTTCTTCACCTCCCACTCTCCTGCATTTTGGAATTCGGGGAAGCGGAGGCGGGGGATGCGGGGGCTGTCGTTATGCGTTTTCATGGCATCGATTTTCGGATTTGATAACTTGTGCCCAAAAAGTTATGAAGTGCCCTTTAGGGCAAAAGTACTGAAAAAATAAAAAAACCGCTTGCGTGCCCTTTCACAACTGCCTTTGGAAGGGCTGCGTTGCGTGCTTGTTGTATCTTTGAACACTTTCGGCTTTTGCCTTCGCAATTGCCTAACGCAAGCGGCTCATGAGCCAAAACACCAGCGATAGCAATAAACTCAAAAGCAACGAGCTGGCTAAAGGGAAGTAAAAAGTGAAATTGTCGCGCTTGATGATGAGGTCGCCGGGCAGTTTGCCAAAAGAAAGATAACGACCAGCAGCCCACCATATCAACCCTAACACAAACAGAGCGCCACCGACCACCATCAGCCATTTGCCTATATTGGGGGTTTCTTGCATAGGCTTTCTCTGATTTTTTTGGTGAAAACAGCTTGCAAGGCGCGGAGGGTTCCAAACCCGCTTTTTATGTAAAGCGGGCAGGGGGCTGTTCTTTGGGCTGGTCTTCGTAAAGGATGCGTACCGCCGGGCTCTCTACATCTTCGTATTGCCCGCTGCGCACAGCCCAAAAGAAGATACCCACAAACAAGGCAGCAACTGTTGTACTCACCAATACCAACAAAACAATCACAGACATATCTATTTCTTTTTGCTATTCTGCGAAAATATTTGAAAAGCCAACCACTGGGCGCTCAGGGTTGCCACTACTACCACCGATACCGAGCTCAGAGGCATTAAGATAGCCGCTACCACAGGCGAGAGCGCACCGCTTATAGCCCAAGAGATACCTATGAGGTTGTAGAGAAGCGACAGCCCCAAGTTGACATAGACCACGTAACGGCTGGCACGGGCATAACGAAGCATGGCGGGCAGCTGCTCGAATGCCTCAGCTTGGAGCAGTGCATCGCAAGCAGGCGAAAAGGCATGTATTTCTTCTGAAATGGCTACGCCCACATCGCTTTGACGCAGCGCCCCGGCATCGTTCAAGCCGTCGCCCAGCATCAGCACTTTTTCGCCGTTTTGGCGGCAAGCCTCTATGAAGCGGCTTTTGTCGTGGGGGCTTTGCTCCAAGTGCATCTCTTCTTTTTGAAAGAAAGGGCTAAACAGTTGGGCGCTGTGCGCATGGTCGCCCGACAGAAGGCTGAGGCGGTACCCCATGCCACGAAGCGATTGCAACACTTGCCCCAAGCCACGGCGATATACCGGGCGCACGCGGAAATATCCTAATATGCGGGTGTTGATGGCTACATATACATAGCTTTCGGCACCTTGGGGCGAGGCAGACAAGCCTACAAAAGAGGCGCTTCCCATCCGGACGATGTCGCCGGCTATTTCGGCAGCAATGCCCTTGCCTTTTTGTTCACGGAAGTTGCTCACTTCCAACAAAGGCAAGTTGCCCAGCAGCTGGGCAATGCTGCGGCTTAGCGGGTGTGAGGATTGAGCCACCAACGACGCCAACAATTGCTTTTCGTTTTCGTCGAGCGCTTGCCCTTGCCATTCCACATCGCTACGGCTGCTTTCGGTGAGTGTGCCGGTTTTATCCATTACAATATGCTGCACTTCGCGCAGCTGTTCTATTACTTCTTGGTTGCGCACAAACAAGCCCCGCTTGGCAAGCACGGTCATAGCGGCGCCCAGCGTGAAGGGGGTCGAGAGCGAGAGGGCACAGGGGCAAGCCACAATCAATACGGCACTGCCTACCATCCACCAGTGGGCAGTATTGGGAGAAAGCCACCACCAAAGGGCAGCGGCAAGGGTAGCTATGCCCAAGGTGGCAAAAGTGAAATATTGAGCCACGAGGTCTACGAAGCGGCGGTGGGTAGGGCGCTTTTTGCGGAAGTTGTCCCAGAGCGATACCAGATAGCTTTGTTCTACGGGTTTTTCCACTTCTACTTCGATGGCTTGCCCAATCACTTTGGCGCCAGCATACAAATGGTCGCCTTGGCGGGCTTCTACCGGATGCGATTCACCCGTTACGAAGCTGTAATCCAAGTAAGCTTGCTTGCTGAGCAACCGGCTGTCGCAAGGCAGCACTTCTTCGTGATGGAGGCGTAGCCAATCGCCCTTTTCTACTTGGCGGATGGGTACGCTGTGGTAGTAGCCATTGGGGCTTTTGCGCTGCACTGCTAAGGGAAAATAAGAACGGTAGTCTCTTTCAAAAGACAGGTGTTCGTAGGTTTTGTTTTGCACCCATTTGCCAATGAGCAAAAAGAAAACCAACCCTGCCAGACTGTCCCAGTAGCCGGCTTGTCCGGCTATAAAGGTGTCGTAAGCACTGCGCAGCAGCAGCGCCCACATACCCAGCGCCAAGGGCACGTCCAGACTTAACTGACGGTCTTTGCCCGAGAAGAAGTTGCGCAACGAATGGCGCGCTCCACGCAAGTAATCGCTGCCCCCATAAAAGAAGGCGGGCAGCGCCAGCATAGCATTCAAGTATTGAAAAAAGCGCAGATATTGCCCCTCTACTATTTCCTGCAGAGAAAAATATTCTGGAAAACTCAACAACATGATGTTGCCGGCGCAGAAGCCAGTCAGTCCCAGTTTCCAATACAGGCGGTAATCTTGTTTTTTTGTTTGGTTTTCGGCAGCCGCATTGTCCATGCGTATGAGTGGGGCATAGCCCAGCCGCGCCAGCAGCACGGCAATGGCTTTAAGCGCCAGTTGCCCCGGGTGGTAGTGTATCTGCAATATTTTTTTTGAGAAAAAAAGGCGCGCCTCTTCAATGCCTTCTTGCAGGCGGGGCAGGTGCTCGAGCAGCCAAATGCAAGAGCTGCAATGGATGGAAGGAATGTAGAGGCGCACAACAGCCAATTGTTCGTCGCGGTAGTCGAGTAGGCTATTGACTACTTCTTCACTGTCAAGAAAACTGTATTTTTCTTCCCAACGGTCTTGCTCTACCTTTACGCCCGCCTTTTCGCTCAGTTTGTAATAGTCGCATAGCCCGTTGGCTTGTAGTAGCATGTAGGCAGCTTGGCAGCCTTGGCAGCAAAAGGTTTTCTCATCATAATGCAAGGCATCCGTTTCGCTACAGCCATCACCGCAGTGATAACACCGCAGTTGTTGTTCTATCTTTGCCATATGGTGTAGTTTTCGGCTTCTAATATCAAAAACGAAACTACACACGGCGGTGCAGCTGGGCAATGACAGCCGTCAGTCATCGTCTTGCATATGGTAGAATTTCTGGAGTTTCTTTTTTACATGAAAAAATCTGTAAGTACCTATCAACAGCAGGCAAGGAGCTAAAAACAGCAGACCCCAGCCCAACTCTCTGACTTCTTTCATGATGCCTACCTTGAGAATGGCAATGCCAGAGCTAAGAAAAACTACGAAGCTGCGAAAATAAGCCAAAAAAGTCCGTTCATTGGCTAAACGGGTACGCTCCAATGCCAGCTTATCGCCAACCCCCAAGGGGGGACTGTGTCGGTCTTCTTTGGGTTTTGCAGGGTGTGTCATAGGGCAACAATGTCTTAGAAACGTAATACAAAATTTTGTTTGGGTTGCTTTTGTCGCAAAAACAACAGCCCTGCACGGAACAAGTCAATGCTGATACCGAAATGCGGCTGTTGGCGCAATTCGCCCCATGCCTTTTCCATCTCGGCAGACCAGTGGATGTCGTCCAGAACAACAAGGCTGTTTTCATGCAGGTAGGGCAGGCATTGTTCCACATAACGCAAAGTGGGGGCGTAGCGGTGGTTGGCGTCCACATAAAGCAGGTCTATACGTTTAATTTTGGGCAGACATGAAGGCA
This sequence comes from Thermonema lapsum, assembly GCF_011761635.1. Classification (NCBI taxonomy): domain Bacteria; kingdom Pseudomonadati; phylum Bacteroidota; class Cytophagia; order Cytophagales; family Thermonemataceae; genus Thermonema; species Thermonema lapsum. The sequence continues at coordinate 302,174 of NZ_JAASRN010000002.1, read as the reverse complement.
GGCTTTCGTCTATATTTCCTTGCACAAGCTCGATGTTGTGTAAGTTCAATTTCTGGAAGTTTTTTTGGGCTATTTCCAGTAGGGAGGGTTCTCCTTCAAAGGTATATACTTTTGCTTGGGAAGAAGTCTTTGCCAGATAGGCAGTGGCGATGCCCACATGAGTGCCCAGCTCTACGATATGGCGTGCGTGCATGTACAAAGCGGCACGAAAAAGCATCTGCCCTAATTTGGGAGGTGCTGCCGCCCGTCGCACCAAACGCTTCAACTGTGTATTTCTGGGGAAGCGGGAGCCGGCACCAAAACCTTGCAATGCCACTTGCTGCCTATCGCGTAGCAGTTCGCGGCGCAGCTGTTCTATTTCATCAAAGGCATAGTAGCCCTCTTTTGCCTTGATAACCTTCATGTAAAAATCGAAGACGAAGGGCGAGTGAAGACTATGCTCATCTTTGGCACGAAGCCGATGCAATAGGTAAGCACTTAGCATGCGGAAAAACGCTGGTTCAATACAGCTGCAATTTAAAAAAACTCATCGGGACACTACCAAGAAAGCAGCCGTCCGAAGGGGGGCGCTGTTGCATGCCTGTAGGTTGTCTTGGTTTTATCAGGAAAAAGATTGCTCGGAAGGGGATTCCCCAACAAAAGGCGATGCCGGCAGGTGGTCCATCATTTGGCGTTCTATTCGGCTAAACGACAAGTCGGCATACACTTTTTCTTTTGTAGGATACATCATCGCAAAGAACACAATGACCGATAGGGCTGCCACCAAGAAAAACCAATGTTGGGTGACACAAAAAGCCAGCAATACGAACAGGATGGTGCCACTTACCACTGCATAGGTAACTACAAGCATTTGGCTGTACAAGCGCACTTTCTCTTCTATATGGGAATGGCTTTGTATGCTTTTGAGCTTGGTTTGAGCCAAAAGACGTACCGACACCATCATGGCTATGGTAAGCAATGGCACAAGTAAACCGAAAGCGATGTTCAGCGCTGGGTGGGGGTGAAATACATGCTTCACTTCGACTTCGAAATAACAAAAGGCGGTGAGCAGTACTTGTCCGCCAAGCAACAGCAGATACATACGGTGCATTTGCTGCATGTATTTGTCAATCAAAAGTTCCTTTTTCATATCGCCACCTATTTTAAACCACCATGCTTACGAGCTGTCGTGATTTTGGGTTACTGCAATATAAAATTACTTGTTGCCCTTAAGCCATTCCTTCTTGCGAAAGAGTCAAGCAAATTTACCACAAATGAGGGCGGTTTTCTTTATCAGTTTTAAAGGTTCAGGCGCACCAGCTGTCGGTTGCCCGCACCATCCCATACATGCAGCTCAAAGCTACCACGCAGCGGCTCTTGGCGTTCTGGGTCGCTCCATAAGCTGTGATTTTTTGACTCATACTCCATGAGCAAGAAGCGTCCGTTCAGATAGGCTTCGAAACGCTCAATACCCGAGAAGTCGTCGGCTATGCGGAAAAAGAGCTGTCGTGCACTGCGGCGCACTAAAACAACACTTGGGGCTTGTCGGTCTTCTATGAGTCGGTATTCGCCCAGCCGTGCAGCTTCGAAATAAAGTGTATCGCCTCGTTGTTGTACTTCTTTTACTTTGGAAACCCCCCCTCCTTGGTTTACATAATACAAGCATTCGCCCGCTTTGAGGGGGCGCCCCAAGGCATAGGCTATCTTAATAGGACGAGCCAGCAATTGGTGTGCTTCGCCTATTTTGAGTTGCCCCGGAGCCGTTTCTGCCACCTTCACAAAAAGAGGGGCGTAGCAACTGTGAGGATACACATATAACTGCAATTTAGGAAAGCGCAAGGTGTCTGCTTTGTCTGCCGGTAGTTGGTAGAAAGGAAAATAAAAACGTTCTTGATTGACTTCCACCCAATCGGGCACGGCGTCGCCTATGTCCCACAGATAAACCGCCTTGGGGTATCGAATAGCAGCCAGCGGTACCTTAAAAGGCAAGCCGTTGCGATAGAGGAACAAAAATCTGGGGGGCATGCCTATGCCGCTGACTTCCATGCGCAAACGCCCATGCTCTTCGATGTGCCACTCTATGTGGGGTTGAGCCACCACCGGCAATTGTTTAGGTATCGCCGCTTCGGGTTTTTGACCATAGAGTTGCAACTCAACCGTACTTTCATTGCCTGCCACGTCGGTCAATACCATAC